>JBBQXW010000143.1:0-16718 GCA_038209275.1 Chloroflexia bacterium
ACTGCTAGGCGTTTCCAGGAAGTACCACTGCTGCCCATCGCCAATCGAACCGAGCATATTAGTTTCGCCCTTGCGGTAATCATCGCTGTTCAGGTTGTTGTTATAGAGCGTTTGCTGCTCTACTACAATCATTTGCTTGGAGCCACCGCAACTCAAAGACGAGAAGCGGGCGGCGAACCCGTTTGCACTGTTGATGGTAGTAGTTAATACCGCATTTGTTCTTAAATCACGCACGTTTATCTTGACGCGAGAATTCGCTGGAATATCCTGGCGCGCCGCAAAAGTAGAAGTTCCATTGCTTGGATTGGCGTAGAAGCTCGGTATGATGCAAGCCTGAACCGGGTTGGGATTAAAGATGGTATAGTAAGTATCATAGTTAGCATCTGCTCGACCATCCGGGAACGTCCAGTCATTGTTTAGCGTCGGCGTACCGGGCATGGCACTGCTGCCATTGGTTTCGCCGCCATTGTTCATGCCTTTGGTCAGATTATATATCGAGCGTTCAACCATGATTGGTTGGTTATTACCCGCAACCACCGCAGTGGCGTGTTCAACTCCGTTCGCCCCGGTGAAAGTTCCCAGACCGTTCGGATCAGCCGGGTCGCTAACCACTACATCCAAACGACTATTGGCACTAACGGCAGCAGTTTTGGTAACAGGTGTCGCCAGCGCACTGGTAGTGCTACTGTAATACCCGATATTAACTACCACTGCACTATTGTTGTAGTTAAAGATATGCAGCACCTCGGTATTACTTACCGTGCTATTGTTGCGGGTATCGCCATAGGCAAAGTACCACTTGTCACCGACAGCGGCGGTACGAGCCAATAGCTCGCTGCCGTAATAAATCTCCTGTGTTCCCGAAATAACGTAAACCTGGATGTAGTAGTTGGTTTCGGGTGTCAGGGCCGGGTTCGTACCGGGCATTTGGATTGAGTGGTCGGTGGTGCTAATAGTCTCGGCCACAAAAGGTGCTGTCGCCTTCGAGAAGCCCGGCGAAGTGCTGTAGTAAATCTTGCCCAGGCCAGAACAGCTAGTGCCAAAGTTGATGCGGATGTTCGTTCCAGTAGCCTGAACCGGCAGCGCACTAAGAACACTACAACCTGGTGGCGGAGGCAGAGTGCTAAAATTGTGATTGATTAGCTGGGTAGCCCGGTCAATCAAAGTAATTGCCGACCCATCCACAAAGGCATCGGTGCCATCGGTTTTGTTGAGCAAATAGTATTTGGTCTTAAACGTACCCGCAACGTTTGCCACAAACTTGATTTTGTAGCTGCCCGGTGCCAGATTCACAACAGTGTAAGTCCCATCGCCACTGGTAGAAATCTGGGCATAAATATTACCAGGGTTAGCCGGATCGAGGACACTTACACTAGCAGCCCCCACCCCTATATTATCAATCGTGACTTTACCAGTAAGGCTGGCCCCCTGGTAGAACTTCACGTCTTTACTGCCCTGCGAACCGCTAAGAGCAGTAGCCTGAAGTGGATCAGCCGTACCGTCGGTTCCATTTTGGTAATACAGAGTAGAGCTAACCGTCGCGGACGTGTTGAACTTATACTCAACTTTTACAGTATAGCTCGGCACGGATTCAAAGCTGGCCTGATAAACACCGCTACTATTAGTATTAACACTGAATATTGGCACATTGGTAGCCCCGTTAATCACCGTAACAGTGGCTCCCGACACCGGGCCATCTACCCCACTAGAAAGATGGGCCAGGACAGTGCCGGTAATATTAATCAAGTTGGTCAGCTTGATGGTAACAGAGATGACCGAGCCGCCCGGTAGATTAATCGCATCCGCCAAGGCTAAAGTGGCTTGTTGGTTATACCAGATTTCAACGCCCGCGCCCACCCTGGCTGAGACAAAATAATTAAACAGGGTGCTCGTGGTTTCCTTCGATTGCAAGAAGGTGGTAGTAAACACTCCACTACCATTGGCAGTACCAGTACTGACAAACTGGCGGTCTTTATTGAACAAATTAACCGTCGCGCCCGGTGCTGGATTATTTTGATTATCCAGCACAGTAACCTGAAGTCGCCCCTTTTCAACAAAGACTGCATCTATACCGTTCAAGGGTTGATCAGGTTGCAAAGACAAAGGAGTGAATGCCTCTCCACCGCTTGGATTAGGGCTGGTCGCGTTCGGATAGTAAAGAGTGAAATACGACCCTGCCGGAGGCTCGAAGCTCAAATAGTACTGCTGCCCTGGTTGCAAACTAATATGGTAAATGCCAGTAGTAGGACTAATTACCGATGGGCCGGAAAAATCGATTAGGGGCTGCTTATTCGAGTCGAAGACATGAATAATAGTGTCGGTGTACGGGAAGCTTGGGTTGAACGGGTCATAGATGCGTCCATAGATGTCACCACCCTGGCTCAACTCAAAATCTAGCACCAGAGGGGAACCAATGCCAGCACCTGCACCAGAAGTCAGCGTAAAAAGGGTTTTGGTGACACCGACAGTAGTAGTAACCCAGGCCGCAGCATAACCAGCCGCCTGAATTTGCAAAGCAAAAGGATTACCTCTAGGCGGATCGTTCGTGGGAATACCCCGGAAAATAATCGTTCCGTTCAGGTCGGTAGTACCCGCAGAGACCAGTTGTTGAGAAGTAGGAACTTGCAGGGTTTGACCACCGTAAAGCTGAACCAGCGTATTGGTAGCGCTGATAAACTGGCTCGGTTTAGCCTTATCGCGAATACGCAGATTCAAGATAATTTCGCCACCCTGCGTCAAAGCAATATTTTTGCCCGTCTGAGGCGGGTCATTGATAGCTGCTATGGTCAGGTCGGTAGCGCTGGCAAGAGTAGATGTGCCGGTAGCACTACCACTCTTGTAGTAAGCCTGAATGTAGCCAGTATTGGTATTGGAAGACAACGGTACAAACTGTATCCGATAAGTGCCAGGCGGCAGCGAGGCCGTATCGTAGGCGATGCTGGTATCGCCAGGGTTGGTAGCGCCAACCTGGAAGGTCTGGAAAAGCTGGCCCAGGTTTGGCCCGCTACCGCCCAGAATGTAAACCTGTACCTGCAAACCAAAGCCGGTACTGGAAAGGTTGTCGCCTGCCGGGTTGCTGAAAATATTACCCTGGATGCGCGCCCCTTGCGTCAGTTGAATATTGGCAACTTTACTAAGCTCACCCTGAGCAAAAGTAAAGACGCTGGACGAACCCAGGGTAGAGGTAGTATTACAGGTAGGTAGCGTGCCGACGCAATAGGCCGACACGAAAGTCTGGCTGGCACCCTGCGGCAAGAAGCCCAGACGATAACCTACGCCGGGTTCGAGCAACGCATGAGTATTATAAGCGCCGCCTACGCTAGGGTCGCTCACATCTATCGGAATGGCGGTTGTCACCGGGTCGGAAGCGCGGAAGATTTGCACCCGCACACCATCCAGGTTCACACTAGCCGTGCTTTGAATTTGCCCGGTAAATTTTGCGCCCGGTACTAGCCGAATGTCTTTATTACCTATATTAATCGGTGTGGCATTGGCAGTAGGAGCAGTGGTAATAATCGAATCGCCGTAAGGAAAAGTAGTACCATTTGCGTTAGGATTTGGGTTCAGATACCAGCGGGCCAATAATTCGCGACCAATTGGCGGGACGGCCCTTATTTTATAACTAGAGGACGGCAAAACGTTGTTGTTGTAATCGAAACTGTAAACGCCGTTACCGTCGGCAATGGTAGCCCCATAGTTGATTGTACCAGTGGCATCGTACAATTCGACTCTAGCCCCCGCTACGGGCGCGCCGACCACAGAGCTATCGTCCACAATCGTGCCGGTAATTACGGCTGGCACAACCAGATGACCGTTGATACCGCGTACACTGGGATAGCTGCCGTTACCGTACAGCCCCAAAGGTGGGTTAGTAGTATCAGGCGCAGTAATAATATAGGAATGGGGTGTGCCGAGAAGCTGGGTCGTAACAGTAATCGGAATGATTTTGTAAACGGTCGGGAAAGTAGTAAAGGGGGCGAAGCCAAACCCGCCGTCGCGGAAATAGCTACCATCTTGCTGGGGCGTTGGCAACAACCCGGTCTTTTTAAAACGAACAATATAGCTCCCAGCTACTAAATCGCCCACCCGATAATAACCATCCGGGTCGGTAGTGACGCTGGCACTGACAGTAGGGGAAGCAATATAATTGCTACCGGCATCTTTGGTATAAGTCAAAATCTCGACGGTAGCCCCGCCAATAGGCACGGTCTCGTCGGTAATCGCATCACCAGGGGTAAAGATTGCTGCCGAAACCCGTCCGGCAATACCACTGAGGCTATAGAGTGGAATACCGGGAGGGCCACTGGCAATACTGCCCAGGCGTGGCTGACCTTTGTCGTCAGTAACAAAACAATTACCAGCGCCACCAGGAGCCGTGGTAATCGTTAGTTTAACCGAAGTCTGGAAATCGTAGCGCTTATCGAAATATTCGGAGACCCGATTAATTTTTTCAAACTTAAGAGTAACATTCTGAGTATTGGTCGAGTCACCCAGATCTACATCGCCGAGGGCAAAGTTGCCAATACTACCGGCACCGCCTAGGCTCTGGGTAGTGGTTGAAAGAATAACACTTTCGACCCCACCAACCTGCTTTACCAAACTCACCTCAACATTGGGAATGCCGATGCTGTTGTTGAACGAGTCCACTACGCGCCCCGCCAACCCGATATATTTTCCGCCATTGCCAATAGTTGGTAACTCATTGGTACAGAGGGGAGCGGCAAGCGGTGCTGCCGGATTACTGCTTAATTTTTCAGTTGGCGGCACAATGGCAGTGGTTTGTGCGGCGGGCGGAGTTGCGGCGGCATAGGCATAATTCAATTGAAAAAGTGAACTCAGGCCAGGGCCGAACAACATTAGTACAATCATGACGATGCGGCTTACTCCACGAGGAGTCATAAGAACTATTCCTTTCACGCTGGTAATACTAGAACAGGTAATTACAATTTACCAAAAATGCGTATATCCAATTAATGATTTTAATTATAAAGAATTAATAAACTACTTATCAGACCAAAGGGCGAAGCCGCAGCCCGCGTGAGCCGTACTTCGCCCTATGGGTAATCTGGCAAAGGCAAGCGTTTGAGCCAATCCTTACCTTACACCATCACTAAAATTTAGCGCAAGAGACGCACTGGCGCACCTTGCACCACTAACTGCCAGGTCGTAGTATCGTTACCATTACCTGTACCAAGCCTGTAGTCCACCTGGAAATAGTAGCACGCCTCTTCGGGAACACCGGCCAATTCACACTGACCTCGGTATTGATTAAAAACCTGTTGGCTCGGTATCTGGAATACCATCGAAACCCACTGGTCGTTAAAGTGCTGAGTGAATTGTGGTTGATTAGGGCCAGGGTAGGATGGGTTAGGGATCGCCATCTCCACGCTACTGCTGCTACCGCTTTGGTCATACTTGCAATTGTTGAGGTTGTTAAGGAAGTATGGACAAGCCGAAACAGTAACACTAATCGGATTGCCTTTCGCCACCGAAGGTGGGTTAGTGCTATGGTCAAGTATGTTGCCCGATTTAGAAGGCTCCAGCAAACTAAGGCTCAACGAGGCTGATACGTCACCAGGATCGAAAAGTTGCAGGATAGCAGTCGCCCCGGCATTTTCGGGCGGAATGTAGGCCAGGTCGAAAAGCACGTCCGCCGGATAGTTATTGGCATTCTGGGCGTTGGTATAGATACTGAAAGTACTAATACCAAAGACATTCGGCACCGGAACAATTGATTTGGTTTTAGCCGTTCTAACGCCATTAGCATCAGTATCGTAGCCGACTGTTACGGTAACATTGTTGGCGTTTTCGTATTCGGCCTTGACTGAATAGCGGTTCGCACCACTGCCACCGTAAGTCTGAACGTGCAGCATATAAGTGCCAGCCCGCACTACTGGATCGCCCGACTTCGGAACTACTGAACTCCCCGACCAGGTATAATTGGTCAGGTGGAAGAAAGGCTCAACCTTACCGTTGCCATAAACCGAGTAGCCGTTGTTGGTTGGTGGGTTATTCTTACCGATGCCATTGAACGAACTATCGAGTGGCTCAGTTCCGCCCGGTTTGAGCGGATTAAAGCGCGGGTCGTAGTCCGAGTCAAAGTCCCAGGCACAACGCCATCCGTGGCGGCTGAAGTAATAGACGTTGTATTTATTATTATCGCTGGGTGGCAAGGTTGGCTTACTCAGTTCGTAAGTATTAATTCGGTCGCCATAAGCCGCATTAAAAGGCATACGCGGATTGCCATACTGATAAAGCGGCTCAATCGGGCTGGTCGGAAATTTTCCACCATAAAGGGTGCCAATCGAACCACGTCCGGGTGCGCTACCAACCGAGATACGGCACTCCTGACCGGGGTCGAGGAAATCGTTGTTAACCGGCTTCACATTATAGGGAAACCCAGGTTCGCTTCCGGCTGGTATTTGCTGCCAGGTAACAACGTTTGTATTGGAGATAGCCGAACCCGGACTAGCATTGGAAATAGTACAGGGTGGGCCAGGGAGATACTGATAAATCAGATTAGCATAACCATTCCCTCCGCAACTACCGCCCAGTATATTCTTCACAAAGGTTGAAGGAACCGTTTTATTGGTATCTGAAATATTTTTCTCATCATAAGGATAAAGCGACGATGGGAAAGGCATCCCCCAGTAATAATCCTGCGCAAATTGTGCAGGAGGAGCCTGTCCTGGTGCATTCGGCGGAGAATTATCAATCCCACTCAGGGCCGGAGAAGCATACGAGCCAGGGCCGCAAGCGTAGACAAACTGGGTATCATTCCAGGGCCGAACATCGGTCAGGTTATAGCCCTTGCCTTGAGCGATTAAGGTCGCTGGGTCGTCATTACCCACCGGGGAGGTAGGTAAACCTGTAGCGGGATTAGTCTTATTAGCCAACCTGGGTGGATTAAGCGAGACAATATAACAATAGGAACTGAGAGTACCTGAAGGGTTATGGGCATTATCTATGAATTTGCTCGAATCGTAATCACGCTCAATCGGCATATTGTTAGTGTATTTACTGTAACCACCAACGGTAGTCCGAATACTCATATCGCCCACTTCAAAAGCACCGATTTTATTGCCAGCGAAGGAAACGTTAGCATAGTTGCTGGTGACACCTGGTGCTTTGGGCGGCCAGTAAAGAGTATAACGGGTACGCATCTCATTGAAGCGGTAGGGCTGCCCTGCACCATAGGCCAGGGTGGTACTGGTTGCAGCGTTATAGCTTACAATAGATGGTGCGGTTGTATCAGTAATCCAGTACTGGCTCAGACAACGTCGGGTAGTGGTGTTATTGTATTCGAATTTGCCAGGGCCGTATGCCGCTGCGTCCGCTATCGGAGCGGGACAACGACCCTGAGACATCTCGGTACTGACATACTTTGTTGGGTCATCGGTTGCTTTCGGCATTACTGTGCCGGTATAAGGCCGATTGGAATCAATAAAACGCTGTGGATAGAAAGACAGGTGCGGCTGCGTTCCCTGGTACGGTGTTTGAAAGGTAAGTTCCGGGTTAGGTTTACCGGCTAAAGTATTACCCTGACTAATTACGTTACCCCAAACAGCGGGGTTCAAGCTATACTGGTCGCCAGTACCAAAGAGATTGTTACCACCCACACTAGCCATGGCCGCATCGTAGATCGAGATATTGATATTGGTATGGTTAGCGACAGTACCCGGTGAAACAAGCGCCCGTTCATCTATCTGGATGCCAATTTCGTAGCCAAAGTTGCGCCGATTACCAGAGTCAGGGTGAATATCCTGATTTAAAATCGGCGGGTTAGTTTCTGCGCCATTAGCCACACAACTGCCAGCAGGAGCAGAAGGCGCGTCGGTTAAACCAGTGTTTGCCCCGGAGGTATCATTGACAAACCAGCTGGTGGGTTGAGTACTATGGTAACAGTTTCTACTAGCCTTGTTATCGGTTTTAATCCGAATATCGCTCCAACGTCCGGCAGGGTCAGTACTAACCTGCCCATCGTTAATTGGGTTATAAGCATCGCCGTTACCATGAACCCAGTCTGTACCACCGATATTAGACCAGAAAGTACCAACGCAGTTTGGTGGCGGCGAAACCTGATTACAACGGTTAGCTACATAGCGACCATAGGTATCGTTAGGGTCATCGGTAGCGTTGACGCTGGGGTCGTAAAGTACGCCGGTACTACCCATATAGTTGAAACTACTGCCCAACTTGACCTGGCGGCTGTACTCGGCGGTAGATACGCGCTGGATATAGTAATTGCCCAGGCCAATTACGCCCAGGAAGTAGCGCTGCGCCATCCGGCCCATTGTAACCCGATATTGATTTTCTCTTGGTATTTCACCAATATACATGACACGGTCGCCCGGCCCGTTGTTCGGAAGGTTTGTTGCTACCACATCATCATAAGTCCAGTTATTGCCTGGGTCGGGGTTTTTAGCGTCTTTGTAGACCTTGTAGCCGTTGGCCTGAGCCGAAAGCTTGCCGCGCCCATCGGCAACGACGGCCTGGTTTGGCACCCAGATAACACCAGCGAGGGCGGCGGCATCGGCGGCGCGTTGAAGCTTTTGGGCTTCCAAATAAGCCAAACCGCCATCCACGGCTAATCCGACTACTGCGACCATGGCGACCGCTGCCAGCGCAATCAGAATTAAAGCCTGGCCTTCCTCACGACGGCGTACCGCCCGGTCTAAACGTTTCCAAAGTAAAGGAGTTACAAAAATAATCCGCATAATTTCCTCATCATCCCGTAACCTGGTAAAATTCCAAACAGCCTAGTGTACCTATAAGGGTTCGATAAATGGTTTATCAAACCCTGGCAGGATTACAGGGTGTTAGTTGACTCCCGTTGGACAAGTTCCGCCATTTACGGGGAAGAAACGTGGTTCAACTTTTAAATAAACTCTTTGCTTAATCATCACAAAACCGTTCAGGTCTTTCGGTCGGCTGACCGTTGCGCCCATTTCCGGGAAGAAAGGAGCAACCCAGTAGTGGCGATAGCCTACCTCGACATAGAAGCGTTCGGTCGGCTGACAGACCGGGCGACCACGAATCCATTGCTGGGTCGGGTCAGGGCTATAAACCCCATCGCTGGGCGAACTGTACGAACAGCTAAAAGTAAAGCCATTCGCTGGGGTCTTGGTAGTATCGTTTATCGGCCCATTTCTGGGGTCAACTGGCGTACCATTACAGGGTGACGATAGGTAAGCCGTATTCCAGGTCTGGTTTTTAGCCGGGCGCGGAGGTAAGCCTATTCTAGTTGCATCTGCTGCCGAGCCATCTTTGAAAGGCAGGAATTTGTTAAAAGTTTTATAATCCGGGTCGTAGACGTAGAGCTGGTACTGTCCCGAAATATCATAACTGCCACTAGCGTTATTGAGCTGGAATTCGCTCAAGCCGGTTGCCCCGGCAGTATCCGCCACCCGCCTTACCAAGACATAATCAATATTAAAAGGATTTAGCTGGGTGCCATTGCGCTGTACCGTTTTGCTATCAATAAGCTGGGCGGTTGTAGCATCCACCACCGCCTGTAAGAGCCGCACATCCTTGTAAGTAGCGGTATCGGAAGCAATAGTGCCTTCCAGGGGCGGGCCATCGCACTGATTAGCGCAACTGGCTATCTGCCGCGCCCCTTCACGAGTAACCTGGGCCAGTTGTTGAGTATCCCAAAAAGCCAGGCCAAACTCGAAGATACCGAACATAGTTGCCAATAGAGGGATGCTAACGAGCATAAATTCTACCAGCGCCTGGGCTGATACTGGGCGGAGGGGAAGCGCTTTAGTCTTTGAAAGACTGCCGCCCCGCGCCATCCGGCTAACCTGATGATTAAGTTGTTGCCAGTCTGGTCGTAATTTCATCATAATATACCTCACTGACCACACTTCCAGTCCGGCGACGGACGTGGCACCGGCTCAAGAATTTTGACTGATTTATCCGTCAGGTTCAAAGTTGGTACGCCGAACCAACTGGTGACCCAATAGTGGCGGTAATCCACTCGTACTCCCAGCCAATCGGGTGAGAATCTTGTGTTGTTATAGTACTGACCCGTCCCGCTTGTAGTAGATGGCTTTTGAATGTCGCAAACACCACCGGGCCAGCGCCAGGCCGGATACCAGGGGTCAGCCACAAAAGAAGCTTTCCATTTGGCTATAATTGGATCAAGCGCGTTCGTCAATTTAGCGTTAACATATTCAGCTCCCCTGGTAGCCGGAGTAATATGTAAATTAGGGTTATTAGTGCCGCAATGAGCAGGCGCGGTTACTATAGTCTTGGTTGCCCCATAATATTTATTGGTCTGTTGCACAGGGTCAACCGCTGGACAGGGATGGGTAGAGCGCCGCACTTGTACCAGATTCGAGTTAGTAATATCAACTGAAGGTGTGAGACCAGCGTCCCAACCTGGCAGACGAACAGTATAGTTGGTGGCCCCAGTCCAACCATCGGGGTCAGTTTGAACCTGGATATTACCAGTCTGATTAACCGGGAGCGAAATAGGTATAGACACGGTATAAGTAAAAGTACCGTTGTCCATCACTCCTGGCAGCCAACCCTCACGAATATAAGGCACAACATATTTTTGACCACCCACTGGATTAGTGACGGTCAAGACAAGGGTTCGGGTAACTGGCTCAAAAACGCGCTGATAGGGGTTAGGCGTAGGCCAGCTAAAGGTGTGCATCGCATCGTCGTCCTGAGTTGGAAAATAAACTGTTCCCCAACGTTCGCAATCAGTGGCGTTAGTAGCACTTTTAGGCACTAGCCCGTATGTGCCACAATCGGAAGAATCGGCCCGGTAAGTCATCAGAAAGTAAGCATCTTTGAGCTTTTCCTGTAGCGAACTGGTCATGTTAGAAACCAGCAAGGTATCGGCATCACTACCCGGCGGAACGCGCATGTCGTTGGGAGTAAAGTCTAGATTAGTATTAACCGGCGTATAATCTCCGGCCTGAGTCGCGGTACGGACACCTTCGCGGGTGGCAAAGGTAACAGTCAGGTGGCCGCGAATCAAAAAGCCGAGTTCCACCAGCGCCAGCAGGAGAAAGATTAGAAAGGGCAGGGAAATAGCGAACTCGACCAGGGATTGCCCCCTGGCACTACGCCGTACTCCCCGTCGCCACCAACGGCCCCTGCCAGCGCTGACATTATTCGGGTGCCGGGCAACGGTCATTTGCGCTTCCTCTTCCTCGAAAGGTTCGGCAAAATGGCTCGTCTGGGTCGTTTGCATACTTAGCTTGCTCCGTGTAATTACTTAAGACTTCCAATAGTGCATTTACCTGGCAGGCCAGCCTAATTATGAAACCAGCCTTACGAGTATACATTAATAATGCGAGAGAAAAATTACCTGTTAAAAGTTATATACATTTTCCGCCCGACTAAAGGGCGAATTGAGTAAAAAACTTTTAGGCAGCCAACATAAAGTTAGCTGGGGTAAATATAAAGTTCTTTACCTCTGGCTTAATCTTAACAGAAATGTTCACCAAAACAAATAGGACGTTGCTCCTAATTAAATTCAGTTTTGAGTTTTGAATTTTGAGTTATTAGAAAGCGATATTTCTGTTCAACCGTTGTCTAATGTCCATTATCAGCCTTCCTTAACTCAAAATTCAAAACTCAAAACTCAAAACTATCTAGGCGGTTTTCTCCGAAATAGCTTTGGCCTGGGTGAAGAGCAAGAGATAATCGCGTCCGCCCGCTTTGGAATCGGTGCCGCTCATATTAAAACCGCCGAAAGGATGCACCCCAACCAGCGCCCCAGTACATTTGCGGTTGAAATAAAGGTTGCCAACATGAAATTCGCGCTTGGCCCGCTCGATGCGGTTGCGGTCACGGCTGTAGAGCGATCCAGTCAGGCCATATTCGGTGCCGTTGGCAATATCGAGGGCGTGGTCAAAATCCCGCGCCTTGATAACCGCCAGCACCGGGCCAAAAATTTCTTCCTGGGCAATCCGCGCCCGTTCATCTACGCCGCTAAAGACGGTTGGAGCGATAAAGTAGCCGCCGTTGGTGGGGATGCCAGGGGCGTTGTTGCCACCACATTCCAGCTTGCTTTCACCCATGCCGATTTCGATATATTCGCGAATTTTGTTGTAGGCTTTCTGGTCAACCACCGGCCCCATTTCGTAATTCTGCTCGGTGGTCTGACCAACCCGCCAGGTTTTGGTCTTTTCAACCACTTTTTCCAGCACACTATCATACACATCGGCAACGATAATCGCCCGGCTACCGGCGCTGCATTTCTGGCCCTGGAAACCAAAAGCGCTGGCAACAATCGAACTAGCGGCGGCTTCTAAATCGGCGGTTTCATCTACTACAATACAATCCTTGCCGCCCATTTCCAAAACGGCCCGCTTAATCCAGATTTGCCCCGGCGCTTGCTCTGCCGCCATGCGATTAATCCGCAGACCAACCTCTTTCGAGCCAGTGAACGAAATAAAGCGCGTTTTGGGATGGGCTACCAGCGTATCACCGATTGCGCCGCCTGAACCGGGCAGGAAATTGACTACACCCGGCGGAAGTCCGGCTTCTTCGAGCAAATTGACGAACTGCGCCGCGATAATCGGGGTCGGGCTGGCGGGTTTCAAAATAACGGTGTTTCCGGCAGCCAGAGCCGAAGTGGTGAGGCCAACCATAATGGCAAGCGGGAAGTTCCAGGGCGGAATCGCTACGCCTACCCCCAGCGGAATATAATGAAGCTCGTTCTTTTCGCCGGGAATGTGAACTAACGGCTGTTCTCCCACCAACCGCAACGCCTCGCGCCCGTAAAACTCCATAAAATCAATCGCCTCGGCGGTGTCAACGTCGGCTTCGGGCCAATTCTTTCCGGCTTCGTAGACCATCCAGGCACTAAAAAGGTGTTTGCGTTCGCGCATGAGGGCGGCGGCACGGAAAAGATAGTCTGCCCGTTCCTGGGCCGAAGCGTATTGCCAGGTCTTGAAGCGCTCGGCGGCAACTTCGACGGCCCGGTTCGCCAGTGCTATATCGGCCTGGGCCACATGACCCACGATTTGCGAAGGGTCGGCAGGATTGAGCGAGTCGGCCAATTTTTCGGTCATGATGCGTTCGCCGCCAATAATTAGCGGATAGTTCTGGCCTAGTTGGGCGGCGACTTCTTGCAGCGCCGCCCGGAAAGCTGCGACGTTTTCGGCTTGCGAGAAATCGGTGAAGGATTCGTTGACGTATTCGGGTAATTCCGCGCCGATGGCTTTGTTCTCTACTTCTAACATAATAAATTGCCTCCTTACAGGCACCCCTACCTGTTACACTTTATATTACTTTTATTTACACTTTATGAACATAGTTTATCTTTTGGATAAACAGATTTTCTCTGGCTTTTGAAAAGTTTTTCAAAAGCTGAAAAACTGAATTAAATTACTCGGCAAAACAGAACTTTCAGATAGCGCCCCTCGATGGCGGCGAGGCTGAAGGGATGGTCGGGGGCATTCTCGAACGTTTCCAGCACCTGCACGTCGCGCCCAGTTTTGGCGGCGGCTTCTTTGACCGAGTTCTCAAACTCGTCCAGGCTGATGCTGCCGCTACAGGAACAGGTAATCAATAAACCGCCGGGCGCAACCAGCGGCAAACCCAGGCTGTTGAGCCGATTGTAGCCCTGAAGCGCCCGGTCTTTCTCCTTATGACTCTTGGCAAAGGCGGGCGGGTCGAGAATGAGTCCGGCGTAGGTAGCACCGCGCTCGGCTTCGCTCTGCAAAAACTTAAAAGCGTCGGTAGTCAGAAATTCGTGCCGGGCCGGGTCGAGCTGATTTAGTTCAAAATTGCGGCGAGCCATGTCTAAGGCGTTCGCCGATTGGTCAAGATTGAGCGTTTTCAAAGCCGGATTAGCCTTGACTGCATAAACCGAAAATCCGGCGCTATAGCTGAAACAGTTGAACAAAGTGGGCGGCTGACCCGGCGTGGCGACTAGCGAAAGCCCAGGAGCGTAGCGGGCGAGAGTCTGGCGCTTGTCGCGCTGGTCGGTGAAGAAGCCAGTTTTTTGGCCTTTCCACAAATCTACCGTAAAACTTAAGCCGTTCTCGCGCACAACCAGATTTTCCGGCACGCTGCCGTAAAGCAGACGCGGTTCTTCTTTTGCTACGCCTTCGCGGTTGCGTACCTGCACATCGTTACGCAGCAAAATCCCTTGCGGCTGGATTATCTCGGTCAGTGCGGCAACCAACGGCTCAAGCAAGCGGTCTAGCCCGGCGGTATGGCTCTGTACCACCAGCACTCCGGCGTAGTAATCCACGATTGCGCCCGGTAGAAAATCCCCTTCGGCATTTATCAGGCGAAAAACATTGGTCTGCTCCAAATCCAGCATCATTCGCCGCAAATCGAAGGCTTGCTGCACCCGCCGCCGGAAAAAAGCTTCGTCAATTGCTTCATTTTCGGTGCGGGTCAAAACGCGCACGGCAATATCGGTACGCGGATTGTAATAACCTCGCGCCAAAAATTTGCCGCTGCTATCCACCAAATCTACCAGCGTTCCCGGCTCTAAATCACGCGGCGGGTTGTGCAATCCGCCCGAAAAGAGCCAGGGATGCCCGCGCCGTACCGACCAATCCCGCCCTTCCTTAACTTTTAGCTGTACATTAATCATATTCAAATTATACCCGTTTGTTACTTAAGCGGCAAACCAGCGAAAGCCGCTCCTAATTTTGCCTCAAAAATCTTGCAAGCAAAGCGTGATTTTTGTTGATAAAATGCGTTTAATATTTCAAGAGGAATTTTGTGACTTCCAGCAAGAAACTTTAAACTAAAGCAAACCTGAATTTCAAATAAACGTGAGATTTCCAAATTAGTTGATGAAAAACCCGGCATAAGAGCAATGGCCCTATCTACCGATAGTAAATATCTTGTGGTGGGGTATGAAGATGGTTCGGTCAAATTTTGGGAGATTACAATTTAAGCAAGGAAATGAAGCCTGAAATCTGGAGCTTGAGCAGACTCGCCCCGGAATTCATTCCAGGGCGGTCTCCACTGACGTACCAACTTGTCTAAAGGCTTTGGCTGATTGCATCCCACCACAGGGCTTGATAAATCAAACCCCTACCAGAATAACGGTCTTGGTTGCTTGAATGATTAGCTCAAATTGGCGAAACCGAATACCACGCTAAACGATTTGCAATAAACCACGATTGATTTGTACTGGCTCAAATCGAGTGTGCCGGATAGTTCGTAGTTCTGGTCGCCTTTGGTGGCTTTCAATTTGCCTATCTCAAGGCCATTCTTGACCTGAGCATCGGTTTTGGGACTGGCGCTTTTGGATAGATAAACCACCAAATCCGGCCCAGGCGCGGAATTTAGATTCTCGAAGCGCAGCACGGTTTTGCCGTCCGCCCTCTTGCCCAATATCGCCTTACCTGCCACTGGTTCAGCTCCGGCGTTGTTAAAAATACCCGTCAGCGAAACCGGGCTTTTTGTTGTGGGTTCGGTGGTTTTCGGTGTCGCTGCTTCGGTGGTTTTCGCTGTTACAGGTGCAGTGGTTTTCGGCGTGGTTATTTCGGTAGATTTGACTGTTGCTGGTTCGGTGGCTCTCGCTGTCGCGGGTTCAGTAGTTTTCACTGTTGCTGGTTCGGTTGGTTTTGGCGTTACTGCTTGAGTAGGTGTTGCTGTGGCTGCTTCGGTAGGTTTCGGCGTTGTTACTTCGGTAGGTTTCGCAGTCGCTGCCTCAGTTGTGTTAACTATTGCCACTTCGGTAGTTTTTGCAGTAGGAGTAATTGTTGCCGGGGCTACTGGACGGGCGCTGGCGGCAAAGGGGTCAGCCTCATTCGCAGTTGGTCCATTGATAAAGTTTGGCAGCACCAGGAAAATAACGTCCAATGCCACAAACCCCCACAACGCCACTGATACCGCCCACTTTGCCGCCAGAGGCAACCGCGCCCGAATGCCCGAAAAAGTCAGGCCGAGCGAACCAAAGCTAAAGAGCGTCGTGATAACCATGAGTGCCAGGTAGCCCGGATTTCCTGCCAGATTGGGAAACACCACCAGCAACACCACAATTGTCAGCAGGGCTGCCGCCAGGAAGCCGTACAAAATCGGCAGGCGGAGCGGTCTGATTGCCTTCTTTTTGTCCGCCGTCTTCAGCATTTTCGGTTCATTCATCGTCTGATTTGGCATATATCACCTTTTCATATATAGTATACAAATTCTGAATAAATTAAGCTTTATTTACAAATTAGTTCCTTATTTTCAGCATAGCGGTGCGGCCTTAAAGCTAACTTACAATTCTTACAAAAGTGTTACAACCTTGCAATCGCCTGGATTATCCAAAGTTCGCCTCAGTACGTATAATACCTTGAGAGCTTGCGCTGTCTGAAAATCTATCTTTAAAAGCATTGCAAAAGTAAAAAGAGTGCTTTATACTATAGAGCATTAGACCTTTACAGAGTACGGGAAGCCCTGACTGACAGCAAGAAACCGATTCCAACGCCCTAGTCGGAGAGATTAGTGCGTTTAGTTCAAGGCAGAGTAAAGGTAAATATGCTAGAACAAAAACCAGACGCATCATCGGCTGTGCTGGTAGTTCAGCCTCCAAGTAAGGGTGAGATTGGCTCACCTTCCGCTCTGGAAGCTGCCATTCTGGAAACCGTTCTCTACTCCGACCTCTTTTCGTATCCTCTGACCCCGGCAGAAATCCAACGCTTCTTGATTGGGCAGGCGCACTCCCTGGCTGAGATAGAACACGCCCTGCAAACTTCGCCTTATCTTCAGTCTATTCTGGAACAGGCCGAAAATTTTGT
>JBBQXW010000144.1:0-16711 GCA_038209275.1 Chloroflexia bacterium
TTTGAGCAGCGACGCGACCTGCACCACCTTTACGGCTGCCAGCGACCAGAATAACACCAATCCCGTTCTTGGGCCGTTGCAAAATAACGGCGGCTTTGTACCGACCCAGGCTTTACTACCCGGCAGCCCGGCAATTGACCGGGGTGTTAATGCCGGGTGTCCTGCCACCGATGCGCGAGGGTTTTCTCGGCCCAACGACGGCACGGCAACAGGTACACCGACCTGCGATGTTGGGGCTTACGAAGCGCCCCCCGCTCGAATTGGGCTTGCCAAAGCTGTAACTGGATTTCTGGAAGGCCCGCTCCAAACTTTTGATGTTACCTACGTTCTGACCATTAAGAATTACGCCAGTGGGCCATTGACCAATTTGCAAATAACCGACAATTTGCGAACCACTTTTAGTCAGGCTAACGATATTGCGGTCATTACTTCTACGCTCAGTGTAAGCGCCGGATTCACTATCAATCCGAATTTTAATGGCAAAACCGATATTAATTTACTGGGTGGCACCGACACCCTGCCGTTGAACGGAACAGCCACGATTAGTTTTGTAGTCAAAGTACTTGGGCCGCAAAACTTCGGGCCATTCAATAATTCGGCGACAGCTTCAATCCGGCAGGCGACGGGTAATACGCTGAGTGATGTTTCTACTAACGGCTTCGACCCTGACCCGGATGGCGACGGCAACCCCAATAATAACAGCGTCCCGACCCCAATTTCGTTCCGCTTGCCAGGGCCAAACCCGGCGGATATTGTCGGGCAACTGCGCCTGACCCCCGACCGGGTAGCGGCGAACAACCCCGAAAATCTGATTACTTATACCTACAAGGTCAAGAATATTGGGCCGGGTACGGCTACTTCGCTCCGCATCGAGTTCCCGATAGACCCGAACCTGAGTGTTGGTTTTGCCAAATCGGAGCATCCGTTGGTCTGGGTGTCGGCGGTGACAACCGATACGATTATTATATCGCTGCCTTTCCTCAATCGCGATGGGGAAGTCAGTGGTACAATCACCTTCCGGCCCAAAAATACGCCCGCAGCTGGAACAAAAATGTTCACTCGCTACAGCATCAAATACGATGACCCCTCGGCGGCGGGTATAAAGCGGTTAAGCAATGCGGTCATTTATTTATTCGACGGGCCAGACCAGAACCGCAATGAAACGGGCGGGGCAGTGCAGTTGCTAAACCCCACCAGCGCCACCGTCAAGGCCAAAGATAAAGTCACCTACAAAGCCAATTTCTATATTCCCGAAGAGCGGGTGACAGTCTGGATAACCCGACCCGATGGCAGTACCAGCATCCCGCTAGGCGATTTCTTTGCCGACAAGGAGAGCGGCAAGTTAGAGCTATCGGTGGATACTAGCGGCCTGACCCCCGGCACCTATGTGCTGGCGGGCTTCGGCAACCGCAGCGAAATAACCGGGAGCGGCGTAATAATTATAGTCACATAGCTTTTGAGAATTTTTGCAAAAATTCTCAAAAGCTATGTGACTACTCAGTCCGTCGCAGCTGTCACCCTAACGAAGGAAGGGTCTCGGCGCTACCCAAAGCAAGGTACTTCGGCAACCAGAGATGCTTCGTTCCTCAGTATGACGGGGCTGATTAGTTACAAAACTAAAGCAAAACTTTTCAGATTTCACTCAGCCTGAGTGACCCAAAATAAAAAGGCTGAGAACGTTCGTGAGCGCTCTCAGCCTTTTTATTTTGCCCAAAACGAATTGGTAAAAAGAGTAAAACTGGTACTGGTATCTCAGACTTAAAAAAGCTATAATACAAAAAGAAGCGACAGCCGCGTTAGAATTAGGGCGGTTTAGAGCGAACTTTAAGCTGCATTGTGACCTACAGCACTCAAAAAATGCGACGAAGTTCCTATACCGAAACCTACCCTAAATGTATCATAGATTTATCTGAATAAAAAAAGCTTTAACTATTTTAAGTACCTGAAATTCCTGTTGAAACAAGCCCTGGGACTCTGGGTAAAAGGAGAGCGTCTCGATGATTAGTCCGCAAACGGTTTTGAATAACCGTTACCGTATAGAAAAACAAATTGGCGAAGGCGGTTTCGCCAAAGTTTATCTGGCAACCGACTTACAACTGGATCGAAAAGTAGCCATTAAAATTCTCAGTTCGCAAATGTCGCAAGACCCCGAATTTTTGGAGCGCTTCAAAAAAGAAGCACGGGCGATTGCCAGTTTCGAGCATCCCAATATTTTAAGTATTTATGATTACGGTGAATTTGAGGGCGACCCCTACCTGGTCATGCCCTATATTGATGGGGGGACGCTACACGAACGCCTCAAGCGCAGCCCATTATCTACCGAAGAAGTCGGGCGTATGCTAGAACAGATGTGTTCGGCGCTGGATTATGCCCACGAACGCAACGTTATTCACCGCGATATTAAACCGCAAAATATGCTGATGCGTAACGATGGGCGATTACTACTGACCGACTTTGGCATTGCAAAGCTGGTCACGAACGATGCCGCCAATAGCATGACCCGTCCGATGGGAACGATTAATTATATGTCGCCGGAACAGTTTGATGGTCACGTCAGCCGCCAGAGCGATATTTACTCGCAGGGAGTGGTACTTTATCAGATGCTGACTGGACAATTGCCTTTTTCGGGCAGTACCAGCCAGGTTTTGAGCGGTCACTACAATCGGCCTGTACCTTCGTTGGTCGGGCAACCCAATTTGCAAAACGTCTCGCCGACAGTAGTGCGCGGTCTGGATGAAGTAATTGGCAAGGCGATGGCGAAAAGCCCACAAGACCGCTACCGCACTGCCGGAGAGCTATCAAAGGCTTATCAAAAGGCATTGACCAATACCGAGGTATCGCCTTTTGCCCCGACCCAGGTAGTTGCGCCGACCAACGATAACACTGCCCCGGCAACTATCCCGATGATGCCGCAAAACTATCAGCAACCGGGCTACCAGCAACCGGGCTATCAACAGCCAGGGTATCAGCAACCGTCCACTTACCAGCCCCCAAATTATCAGACCCAGCCAAATCAGGCTGGTGGCCCTTATGGGCAGCCTATGAATTATACGCCGCCATCGCAGCCGGGCTACAATACGCCGCCATCGCAGCCGGGCTACAATACACCGATGACCCAGCCCAACCCATATGGGCCAGGAGCATATCCGCCCCAAATGCAACCGCAACCTCCGGCGAAGAAAAACAACAACGGGATGTTGCTTGCCATCGGTGGAGGCGTGGTAGCGCTGTTAGTAGCCGGAATTATTGGCGTGCTGGCGCTCGGTGGCGGCAATAAAGCGAATCCTTCGCCGACTGCTGTCGCTGTCGCCAGTGCAACCGCCGTTCCTACTACTCAAGCCGCGACCACGGCTGCCGCCACTACATCTGCTGCAACTACCCAAGCAGCGATTACGGCTGCCGCAACCACGCAAGCCGCCGCAACCACCGCTTCGGCAACCACCCAGGCGGCAGCAACCACTCAGGCTGTTGGCACAACCGCCGCCGCACCCACAACGGTGCGCCCAACGTCGGCAGTGACAAGCACCCCGCGCCCGACCATCAAGCCAACTACGGCAGCGCCGAGCGGCAGCACCAACGCGATTAAGCCGCCGGAAGGCTATCTGGTCTGGCAGAGCAAAGATACCAAAAAACTGAATGTCGAAATTGCCTATCCCAAAGACTGGAAAGCCACGATTTCGGACGACGGTTATCAGGTGACGATTGGTGATGGCGGAGTTACTAATTTCATTATATTGAGCGAAGCAGTAGTTGGCGCTGCCAAAACCACTGATGAGTATAACGCCGAGTTTGTGACCGAACTGAAGACACAAGGTTACAAACCCTACAACGATACGGGCGCTCGTTTTTGGGGCTACGGTGGCGAGAAATGGGTACAATCTTCGTATCAGAAGGACAGCAACCGCGCCTGGGGTCTTTTTGCCCTACACCGGGGAGTACCTTACGCTGTCGTTTTGACGGGCGATGACAAAGATTTTGACCAGTATCTGGATGCCGAGTTCAGCGAAATGTTCAACACGTTGCACTTCCTGGACACGTCGGTCAACTACTTTACGGGCGAACTCAAAAGCTACAGCGACTCTAAAGGTGCGAACATCAACTACCCGATAGATAGCTGGGAGGTAGATAAAACTACCAACCCGGTCAAGATTGTCAGCAAAGATAAAGCCTCGAATTACTACCTGTACGATGTAACCAACAGCACTTCCAGCGTAGATGCGTTGCTGGACTCCTACAAGGATAAGCTGGCGAAAAGCGGCTCTTACGACAATCTAAAGGAAACCAAGCGCTTTGATGCGATTAAAATTGATAACAACAATCAGGAGCGCTCCATTCGGTTTACCTACACCTTTAAGGGCAGCGACTACATCGGCGAATTGCTCATCCGCAAGAAGGGCAATCTGAACTATATGGCGGTCAGCTCTTCTAACAAAGACACCGTACTCGACAACATCTACTTCGATATTTGGCGCTACATGGAGTTCATTAAATAAAACATTTTAGTGAGAGTTATTTATCAAAATCACTTTCAAAGTGATTTTGATAAATAACTCTCACTAAAATTAGTACTAAGCGGATGGGTGGCAGGAAGGTTGAGCATGGGGGCGGCTGGCAATACTCTTAATCGGCGGTATCGGCTGGACAAGCAAATCGGGCAGGGCGGTTTTGCCAAAGTTTATCTGGCAACCGATTTGGAACTTGGTCGGCAGGTAGCAGTGAAAGTGTTAGACTCCAATTGGGCCAGCGACCCGGAGTTTTTGCTGCGCTTTCGCAACGAGGCCCGCGCCATTGCCGCGCTCGACCACCCGAATATTTTGCTGATTCACGATGTTGGCACAGTCGAAGATACGGCCTATCTGGTGATGCCTTATGCCAGTGGCGGAACTTTCGCTGACCGTATGAAGCAGGGACGACTGACCCTGGACGAGATTGGGTTCTATCTGGAACAAATCGGGGCGGCGCTGGATTACGCGCACCAACACGGCATTATTCACCGCGACGTAAAGCCGACCAACTTGCTGTTGCGGAGCGATGGGCGGTTGGTGCTGACCGACTTTGGACTGGTGAAGTTGCTCGATAATCCGTCGGTTGAAGCCTTGACGATGCCTATCGGGACGGTAGCCTATATGTCGCCCGAACAATTTCAGGGGCTGGTGAGTGCATCCAGCGATATTTACGCGCTGGGGGTCTTGCTTTACCAGATGGTGCTGGGGAAATTGCCTTACGAGGGCAATACGCGCGAGGTGTTGGTCGGGCATACCCAGTTACAGCCAGCCCCATTAGTCAATCATCCCGATATGCGTAACTTTGACCCAACGCTGGTACAGGCGCTCAATCAGGTGTTGTTAAAAGCGCTGGCAAAACGCGCCGCCGAGCGCTTTCCAACCGGGCTGGCGCTAACCAACGCCTACCGATTGGCAATCAAGCGCAAAAACCAGAATTACGCTAAAAAGCCAGATATAGATGATACCACCGAGCGCGACGCTGAAGAAAAAACCGCCCTCGTCCCCGATAATTATCGAGCAGTGGTAGGGCCAGCGCAACGGCAGACCGTCCCGCCCATATCCCGGCCTGACGATGCCACCGAACTTGCGCCGCTAAAATCAGCGCCTCCGATTTATGTTGCGCCGCCCCGCCCTCAGCCGCGCCGCGAAGTGATGTTGCAACCGGCTCGTCTGATGGTGCTAACCGAACCTGACCAGGGCTTTCGGGCCACGTTTGAACTGACCGCTCTTACATTGACGCTGGGGCGCGAACCGGATAACGCTATCTGCCTGCCGCTTTCGATTGTGTCGCGTCACCACGCCACCCTTCAGCGGCTCACTAGCACTCCGCCAGGGCCGTATTATAAAATCGTTGACCGTAAATCGGTCAATCACCTATATTTCAAAGGACAGGAAGTGCCGGAAAAAGTCCTCGAAAATGGCGATATTATCGAAATCGGCGTGCGCGGCTATGGGCAGTACATCGTCCACCTGACCTACCATGCCCCGGTCTTCGGCCCAGAATAATCACCCATAACTTTAGCGCGATTTCTGCATTTTAATCAAGAGATAATTCACCACAGAGGCACGGAGACACGGAGAATTTGAAATTAAATGCGGAACACAGATGAACACAGAGAACCTCAGATGAACACGGATTTTAAAAGTTTTGAATTTTGAATTTTGAATTTTGAGTTAGAACACGGAGAAGTATTGAGGAACACAGAGTAGCATAGATGAACACGGATTTTTTATAGATTTTTTCAACTAGAAACTAGAAACCAGAAACCAGAAACCAGAAACCAGAAACCAGAAACTTCTTAAAAACTTTGAACCTTGAACTTGAAACTTTGAACTAATTATCGGGGGACAAATGAAGCCATTATCTAATTTTTTTCGATTGTTACGCGGACGTGAAATTCAGTTTAAGGCGGTGGCAATTACTGCGCTTGCTTCGTATATTATGCAGCTTTCGGCGATATTGCTGGGCTGGCAGTTGTGGTCAATTGCGCTGGTGACGATTTTGCCCTGGATACCGCTTTTTACCATGAAAATCCTGTGGACAAGCACGCACTACGGTTTTATGGCAATTTATCTGGTTTTGATGATTGTACAGGCCGGGCATGTGGGCGAACACGTTTTTCAGATGGGCGAATACATGGCTTACCGCGAAGAGCGTGTGCCTTTCACCGCTACCAATACTATTTTGCGGGGGCAGGATGGCAAGCCGTTGCTGGATAGTGCCAACCGGGTTCGCACTACCGCCGATTTGAGCCGGGGTAATTTCGTGATTGAAAATTCGGCAAACAGCAACCAGTTTACGCTGGTCAAAAATCCCGGCTGTGTTGGCTGGAGTTGGAACGGCCCAGGCTGTACTACCGCGCATGGCATCTTCGGTGAATTAAATCGCGAACTGGTGCATTTTATCTGGGACGGCATAATTTTGATTGCCTGTCTGGTTTTGTGGCGCAAGTACCCAAAAAATCCCTGGACAGGGCTGGCTTTCTTGATGGCGGCGATTCATCAGGTCGAGCATATCTTTTTGTTTGGCATCGAGCAACTTGACCCGCTGGGCTATGCTTTTCGGCCCGCCCGCGATATACCCAAAGGTATACCGTTGCCAGTCTATTTTGGCGTACCGACGCGCTTGCCGGACTCAGGCTTTTTGGGACGCGATGGCATAATCGGCAGCCTGACCGGGGCGGATGGTTTTATCAATTCGATTTTGCCAAACCGAATTAATCTGCACTTTATCTATAATACGCTGGTTTTTATTCCGATGGTGCTGGCCTTTGCCTACCAGCTACGGCGAATTTATGATGAATGGTTAGCGAAATCTATTCCGCAACTGAGCGAGGAGCAACTGATTGCCGCTACTTCTCAGGCCGAAACGGTAAAATTTGCGGCTGGTCAGGTAATTTTCAAGCAGGGCGACCCGGCGGAGAAACTCTATATTATCACCAAAGGGCAGGTACGGGTAATTCGGCGCGATAGACGCACCGGGGCGGAGACCGAAGTAGCCCGGTTGAGCCAGGGTCAGTATTTTGGCGAAATCGGGGTGCTGGGCCGCACCGAACGCACCGCTACGGTAATGGCGGTGGATAATGTCGAGACGCTGGCGCTTACCCGCGATTTGTTCAAGTCGCTGCTGGTTTCGTCGGGCGAGGCTTACAAAGAGGTAGATGTGCTGCTGCGCCGCCGCTTGATTCAACTAGGCGCGACGAAGGGCTTGATGGTGGCCGACTCGGTCAACGCCGACCAGGATACTATTCTAAAAACCCGCATGATTCGTGACCGCCTTCAGATGATTCAGGGTGACGAGTTGAGCCGGGTGCTGGGCGCTGTGCCGGGTCACGTCCCGCTCTACCAATCGCAGCCACCCCAAGCGCCCGTCAATCCGTTGCAACCGCAACCGCAACCCGTCGGCGTAGCAGTAGTAGAGCGCCCGCTCAGTCTATCCAACAACGGCTTCCACCGGGGCGCGCTGCTGGTGCGTACCGGGACATCCGCCGGGCTGCGCTTCGAGATTAACGCGCCGCGTGTTATCGTCGGGCGACGTAGCAGCGCAACCGGGGCAGATGTCCCAGTCATGCAAATTGACGACGGGCGAGTTTCGCGCCAGCACCTCGAAATCGTGGCGCAGCCGGATGGCCTGTACGCCCGCGATTTGGGTTCAGCCAACGGCACATGGCTCAACGGGCAACCTCTCAACGGCGAACCTATCCGCCTCCAACCCGGAGCAGAACTCCGGCTCGGCACGGACACAATCTTGAACTATCAGCCAAATTAGTTCAAAGTTCACCCACAGGGCAACCCTACGGGCCGAGGTTCAAAGTTCAAAGTTAGGAACTTTTAATCACTTCGCGACCGGGGAATGCCGAAAAATCAAAAGCGGCGTATGGGGCGAATCGCATACGCCCCATACGTATCAAGCTAAAGAAATAAGCCCAAAATTAGTGCTTGAGCGAGACCGCCTGCGAATTTACTCGCAGGCGGTTTTCACTGACATACTAACTCCATGCTCAACCGTTAACTTGATGTACAAAGGCTAATATTGCATTCGCCCTTTTGACCTGGCTTAGTGTTCAAGCGCGAATGCAATTAGCCCTTACCAAATCACTTAACTTCTTCCTAAATAAGCATTCCTTGCAACCTTTGCTGTAACAACCTAAATTCGATTATGCTATAATTAATAAAAAAATGTCAGGAAAAGAGGTTTATTTATGAGTTTGAAACTTTCGGCAGAGCCGATGCCGCTTAAACTTGATGAAAATGGCGTAGTTAGAGTCGGCGGCACTCGTGTAACGCTGGATACAATCATCACCGTTTTTTGAATGGGCGCAACACCAGAAGAAATTGTGGAACAATATCCAGTTTTCGCGCTGGCAGATGTTTATTACGTTATTGGCTACTATTTACGCCATCGTGCTGAGGTAGATGAATATTTGAGCCAACAAAAGGCCATTGCTACGGAAATCCGTCAGAAAATCGAAGCTCGAGCTGATTCTACTGGCCTTCGCGAAAAACTTCTGGCACGGAAGAACGAATCTTGATGTTGCGCTTTGCGGCTGATGAAAACTTTAACAATCATCTACTGAATCGGCTACAGCGCGATATTACGTCATGGGGCAACACTTTTATGAAAACAAAATCACCCCAAAAAAAGTGGTGGCTAATTCCCTTAACCATTCCATTCTGTTAGGGGGTTTTATAATTTGGCAGTTTTGGCCTGATATTAGAAATTCCTATAAGACTCCAGAGGAAATGCTGGCAAAAGCTGCCGTAGGAGAAGCAGTTACATTTACTGCCCTTATTGGTATAGGGTGTGAGAAAAAATCGGAAGAATTGACCGAATGTTTATGGGAATCAAAGAATTCAGATGCTAAAGTAATAATACGATTTCCTAAAAGTAATTCAGCATCACCTTCATTTGAATATAGAACTGAGTGGATTGTACGTGTCATAGCTAAAGAACCCAACTTAGTAATAACCAAAATTGAAAGTGTTGGAAAACCAATGTCATGAGTCCAATCTGTAGTTATTGCAAAGCTAGAAATGAAGGAGCATTATGTCACAGTCACAGCAGCAGCCGTTGAATCCCTAGATATACAGCTTTATCACTCAGCATCATCAAAACCTGAGCCGTTTTGAAATTGATAAGCAGTTGATTATGGCTGGTTACAATCCAAGTGAAATTGAGCTGGTTTGGACGCATATTGGTACAGCCCCGCCAATTCAAGAAGAGCGATTTGCGTTAACAAAGTACGAACTTACCTCTTTAATAGCTCTCATCTCTGGCGTGGTATTCGATTCCCTTATTGGCCTAACATTTAGCCCTGCTATAATAGAGCGCGGTAATGGATGGATGGATTATCGAAATAGCTACTGCCAATCGGTTAGTGTTTTTTGGGTGCTAGGTGGAATTGTAGCAATTTTAGCAGCCCTGATAGGCTTGGTTGGTCTTAAACACAATAAGTTTAAACATACGTTGTGGGCATTAGGGTTACTCTCGGCAGGTCTTGTAGAAGTTCTAATTTTCGGGTTCAAAACTGTATGTGTATTTCTCGGGTCATAAATTAATTGCTTCGCCTTGCTCCTACTATAAGAGCCTACCGATTACAAGGCCACTAAAATTACGGGAGTGCCTAAAACAACCGAGGTAGGGGCGAATCGCATACGCCCTTTTGACCTGACGCAAGGCTAGAGGGTGTATGCGATTCGCCCCTACCAAAATTCACCTCTGCAAAAATAGGCACTCCCAAAATTACAGATTTCATTAATAAAAAAGGGCGGGCTATCCTTTGGGATAGCCCGCCCTTTTATTGAAGCCTATTTTTTGACCGAGATAGTGATGGTAGTACCTTCGTCTACGGTAGTGCCGCCGCGAGGGTCGCTGCCGAGTACCTGCCCAACTTTGAGGTTGCGATAGGTATTGAGGGCGTTCGGGTCGTTGGGGAAGATGCGCTTGATGTCATCTTCGTTCCACTGCACTATATTGACCTTAAACCCGGCCTGGGCCAGTGCCTGGGTCGCTGCCGCCTGGTCGAGGCCAATCAAGTTGGTTGGAACCAGCACCTTGCGGGTGGGCTTGGTCGGCGTGGGTTGTGGGACGGGCGTATTGGTCGCGGGTGGCGGCGGAACGGGCGTATTGGTCGGCAAAGGCGTGGCGGTTGGGAGCGGCCCACTAGAAACGTAAAGCTTGACGTTCGAGCCACGCGCAATCTGCACGTTCTGCCCGCCCGTCGGGTCGGTGCGTGTTACCGCGCCAGCCTGAATTGAGTCGCTCGGCTCGTTAATCACTTCCACCTTGAAGCCCAGGTTTTCAAGCTGCTGCTTCGCTGCATTCGGGTCGGTGTTGGTGTAGGAAGAAGGCAAACCGACCAAATCTTTGCCCTTGCTCACCACTATATTAACCTTGCTCTGCTGGTCTACCGGCTTACTGGCGGGCGGGTCTTGGCTGATGACCTGTCCGGCGGGAACGTTATCCTTGAAGTCCTGTTTGGTCTCGCCCAGCACCAGTTTAGCCGCTTTCAGGGTGTTCTCAGCATCCTGCTGGCTCTTGCCAACAATGTTGGGAACGTTAGTCTTGCCAACCGAAGCAATCGTTGCGGTAGGGCCAGCCGTCGGCGCGGGGGTAGCGGTGGGCGCGGGCTGGCTTAGTTGCGGCACCAGCACAAAAACCCCAAAAAGCACGATTGCCAGCAAAATACCGAGCGCACTCAGGCCCAACACCCAGGCACCGCAGCCAGGGCCGCGCCGTTCTTCGTATTCCTCAACATAAGCTGGTTCGCCTCTGGTCGGCACCCGGCTATAAGTCTGCTGGGCCTGACGCTGGGGCGGATAAGGCTGGGAAGGGCGACGCGCTGGGGCATTATTGTAATCATCGTACTCGGTATAGCCCGGCGCATAATTTTGGGGCTGCACCTGATTATAGTTCGGGTGCGGCTGGGCTATCGGCGGGGCAACACGCGGCGGGTTGGCCTGAGTGTAAATATTGTCCGAATTATTCGGGTCGGTAATTGGGCGGCCTCCGTTGGGGTTGGGCCGGGGCCGTGGATTGCGCGGCACCGCCATCGTCGAATCGTTGGCCTGGCTCTCGAAGCCGCGCAAAACCTGGGCAAAAGCTTCGGCGGTAGCGTAACGGCGGGCCGGTTCTTTGTTCAAAGCGCGCATTACGGCCTGTTCTACATCGGGCGGCACGTTGGGATTGAAGCGCCGAATCGGGGGCGGCGTTTCATCAATGTGTTTGATTGCCAGCGCCACCGGGTTATCGCTTTCAAACGGAATACGCCCACTCAGCATTTCGTAGACCACTACCCCAATCGAATAAATATCGCTTTGCGGCATGGCGGCAAGCCCTCTGGCCTGTTCCGGCGAGAAATAATGGACAGTGCCGAGCGTCACACCCGTCTGGGTCAGGGTAGCATCGCCCTGGCTTTTGGCAATCCCAAAGTCGGTAACTTTAACCCGGCCCTTGCGGTCAATCAGCACATTTTGCGGCTTTACATCACGGTGAATCAAATTGTGGGAATGGGCATAGCCGATAGCATCACAAATTTGCGCCCCGATTTCCAGCGCCTGAGCCGTCCCCAGTGGAGCTTCGCGGTTAATTACTTCCTTCAAGTTAGTACCGTCAATGTACTCCATGACGATATAATACAGGTCGCCATCCTGTCCAACATCATAAACATTAACAATATGGGGATGGGTCAAACTGGCGGCGGCTTGAGCCTCGCGCCGGAAGCGCTGCAAAAAGGCCGGGTCAGAAGCATAGGTATCGCGCAAAATTTTAATGGCTACCATGCGGTTTAGCTGGGTATCCAGGGCGCGATACACTACCGCCATACCGCCGTCGCCGATTTTCGCCTGTAGCTCGTAGCGGTTGTTCAAAGTTCTCTGGGCTTGTGTCATTTTCTAGTCTTTCCCCGCCTCTATGATTATAGCCTTAACACAATTTGTGACTAATTAATGTATAATCTTACCGCTTACACCGAAAAAGTAGATAGGCGGCAACCAAAAAAAGTAATACCGTCCTTAGTATATTATACACTATCTCTACGCAGAGACCAGCTAAATGTCACAGACCTCTACTCTTTTATAGAACGCGGGAAGGTAGCGTATAGTTCCAATTAATAAATTAAATTGAAGCGTGCGCTTTAGTTGGTTTGGTGCAGCCTTTGGTCTAATTCTCCAAATGCTTATTTGGTTCATAAGAAAAACCTTAGCCTGACTAACTAAATTGTCACACAAGCTAAGGTTCGGTCTGGTTTGGTTCGATTTTAGAAAGAAGATAGCGCATACGGGATTCGAACCCGTGGTCTCATCCTTGAGAGGGATGCGTCCTAGGCCGCTAGACGAATGCGCCTTGTTTGGATAAACTTTTATACTGAAGCATTATAACTAATTCAGGCGAAATTTGCAAATCAAGCTGGAAGCATTAGCTTAAACCGAATAAATCGAGGTTTTTAGCCACTGCAAGATAAGTCAGCTACCAGCTATCCTCGCCAGTAGGAAAAAGTTTGCCTTTATTCAAAATACCGTTGGGGTCGAAGGTAGCTTTGAGGCGGCGCATCAGGTCAATTTGCTCGACTCCCAGCGCTTCGGTCATAAACTCTTTCTTCAGTAAGCCAATACCGTGTTCACCCGATAGCGTTCCGCCCAACCGCACTGCCGCCCGGAAAATTTCGGCGGCTGCCGCCCGTACTCGTTGCATTTCTGCCGGGTCGTTGCGGTCACACAAAATATTTGGGTGCAAATTGCCATCTCCGGCGTGACCAAAGACCGGGATGGGCAAATCGTAGCGCCGGGCGATTTCGCCAATTTCGCGCACCAGCTGCGGCAAGGTGCTGCGCGGCACGGAAATATCCTCGCCCAGTTTGTTAGGGCGACGACGGGCCAGTGACGGCGAAATCGCCCGCCGCGCTTCCCACAATTTTTCGTTTTCAGCCTCGTTTGTGCCAATCTTAACCAGCATTGAACCAGCTTGGCGGCAAAGCTCGGCGATGGCTTCGGTTTCCGCCGCCACAATCTGCTCGTAGTTGCCATCCAGCGCAAAGAGCAACGCTGCACCGGCATCGAGCGGCAATCCTACCGGCTTAAACTCTTCGACGCAGCGCATAGTAAAATTATCCATGAGTTCGATAGAGGCAGGCAGCAAGCCACTGTTCATCACTTTAGTGACGGCAATGCAAGCCGCTTCCACCGTGTCAAAGGTCGCCAGGGCAGTGCGCCGGAATTTCGGCAAGGGAATCAGCTTCAGTGTAATTTTGGTGATAACGCCCAGCGTTCCCTCCGCGCCCGTAAAAAGCTGGCGCAAGTTGTAGCCCGTCGCAATTTTAACCATCTTGCCGCCCGTCTGGATAATTTCGCCCGTCGGCAAAACTACTTCGAGCGCCCGCACGTAGTCGCTGGTAACGCCATATTTCAGGCAGCGCGCCCCGCCCGCGTTCTCAGCCACATTCCCGCCGATAGCCGATTGTTTCAAGCTGGAAGGGTCGGGTGGATAGAACAAACCGTGCTTCTCGACTTCTTTTTGCAGCGCGAAGGTAATTACGCCCGGCTCAACCACCGCCACGCTATTCTCGGTATCAATTTCCAAAATGCGGGTCATCAGCGTAAGGGCCAGCGCAATCCCGCCAAATTGCGGCACAGCGCCACCCGATAGCCCACTCCCTGCCCCACGCGGCGCAACTGGAATTTTATATTTATTTGCTAACCGCAAAATCGCCGACACTTCCGCCGCGCTTTTCGGCAGCACCACCACCTGCGGCTCACTCTCCATCCAGGTCGCGTCGTAAGCGTAAGCAATCAAATCCTCGCGAGTAGTCAGCGTCCGCTCCGGCCCGGTAATATTTTTTAGTTCGGCAATAATTTCAGGCGACAAGTTCATTCCGCAGGTTCCTTTAGTGATGAGTGATGAGTGATGAGTAATGAGTTAGGGTAATTCCACTCAACTGACGGAGCAGCATCCTACAAAATCCGCTTTTCTTGTATGACATTGCTCCGCCAATGGAAAATCAACTGACGGAGCAGCATCCTACAAATTTACCGGGCTTCTGTACGACATTGCTCCGCCAATGGATTTCTACTCATTACGCATCACTCATCACTGTTATACGCCTCGTCTAGCAACTGAATGATATGCTTGACCTGCATTTTTTCGTGGCGACGATTCAGGCCCGCTTGAAGTTGAATGTGGCAACCGGGGTTGGCGGTGCATAATACTTCGGCGTTGGTTGCCAGGGCGTTGTTTAGCTTGCGCTCAACTAATTTGGTTGCCATCGGCGGGTTGAGCAGATTGTACACGCCCGCGCTACCGCAACAGAGGGCCGGTTCTTCCATCTCTTTCAGCTTCAGGCCAGGGATAGCGCGGAGCAAGCGGCGGGGTTGGCTGCTGATACGCTGGGCGTGGGCGAGGTGACAGGGTTCTTGATAGGTCACTTCGATTGGCAACTCGCCAGGGGTGGCGCTCAGTCCAATCTGGCCCAAATATTCGGTTATGTCGCGCACCCGGTTGGAAAAGTTCTGGGCGCGTGCGGCCCATTCCGGCTCATCGTGCAGCAAGTGGGCGTACTCTTTCAGGGCCGCACCGCAGCCTGCCGCATTGATAATGATAAATTCGGCATCCGATTTCTCAAAGGCGGCGATATTCTGGCGGGCCAACTGCTTTGCGCCCTTTGCGTCGCCCGCGTGAACGTGCAGCGCCCCACAACACCATTGTCCCGCCGGAGTTACGACGTTGCAGCCGTTGCGGGCCAGCACTCGCCCGGTGGCCCGGTCTATGTCGGCGAAAGCGGTACTCATGATGCAGCCCGCGAACAGGGCCACGCGGTGACGTTCTTCGCCCTGGGCTTGCCATTGGTCTTTGCCCAGCCCGGTGCGAATAAAAGGCCAGCTTATCGGCGGCAACATTGCTTCCATTTCCACTAGCCTTAATAAATGCAAAATACGGCTTTTATGCACCAGCCATTGCACGCCGCTACGCTGGTAAACCAGCATCAGGACGGCAAAAGCATAAAAAAATACCCGGTGTCCAAACAGACCGCGCAAGGCGACCAATCGGACTAACCGGGTTTTCAAACTGTATTCGGGAGCGCGGGCTTCCTCAATCTGGCTGCGGGCGCTCTCGACTAATTTTCCGTACTCGACCCCGCTCGGACAGACCGCTTCACAGGCCCGGCAATCCAGGCATTCATACATCTGGCCCACCACGCCGGGGTCGAGCAAATCTAACTTGCCCTTGTTTACCGCATTGAGCAGAGCAATTCGGCCACGCGGCGAACTGGTCTCAATTCCCTTCTCAACATAAGTCGGGCAGGAAGTCAGACACAGTCCGCAGCGTACACAATTATCAATAATTCTCTGGTCGAACGGCTCACTTTGCATTAGCTCTTGATAGCAGTGAACTTCTGCTCGGCCCGTCCCACGATTGCATCAGGGATTTTAAAGCCAATGTTCTCCGCCGCCTTCAAGTTGATAAACAGGTGGCTGACTTTGACCCGCTCAATCGCTAACTCACCTGGTTTTTTGCCATCGAGAATCTGAGCCGCTTTGGTAGCAGAAGCAATACCGTTGTCAAGATAATCCAGGCCAGAAGCCACCATCGCACCCCGGTCAGCCGAGGTCGGGTTGCTGGCAATCAACGGCTTTTTATTGTCGGTAGCTACTTTCACCAGCGCGGGCAGTGCGTTTACCACTGTCACGTCTGTGGTGGTGTAGAACACATCCACCTTGTCGGCGATAGATTGCGCTGCCGTCAGCACTTCGTCTGATTTGGCAATCGAAGCTTCCACCAGATTCAGGTTCAGTTTCTTGGCAACCTCAACCGACAAATCGCGCAGAAACTTGCTGTTAATCTCGCCGGGATTATAGAGCAAGCCAACATTCTTGGCCTGGGGATTGACTTCGAGAATCAGCTTCATAATCTCTTCGATATTGACCAGCGCCTGAATGCCGGTAATATTCGGGCCGTGGTCGGTTTCGGTCTTGAGTACGCCCGGAATCGCCACGTAAGGATTAGTCACGCTATTAAAGACAATCGGCGTACCCTGGTCTTTGTTGGTATTGTACATGGCTACCAGCGCCTGAGTACCAATAGCCGCGATTAAGTCTACTTTTTTATTGGCGAAATCCTGCCCGATGGCGGTCAACTGCGGAATATCGCCCAGCGCGTTGCCAACTACGCCATAATCCACGTTCTTGCCCTGAACAAAACCGCACTGCTCCAT
>JBBQXW010000145.1:0-16443 GCA_038209275.1 Chloroflexia bacterium
TGGTAGGAAGGTTGCTGGCTTTGCCGTCGCGGAACAAGTGGCGCTGGTTGGCGCTAGTGGCGATTGGTGGTCTGTGGGTGCAGGCGGCGGTGTGTGCCGTACCCGCGCCGCGCTACGAAATCGAGTTTCGGCAGCGCGACCCCGATTATCAGCGACAACTGGGTCAGATTGTCCTCAACGCCGCCGCCCAACCCAAACCTATTCTAAGTAGCGAGGCTGGTTTTCTGGCTCTGACCAACCGCCCCGCCGACCATTTTTATTACAACGATTTGTTCACCATCTCCGCCCTGGCCTGCAAAGGCCGCTACAACCTGGATGGTCTGCTGAACGCGGTTCGTAATAAAGAATTTGGCCTCATTCTAGCCGAAAGCGACTTTTTCACAGGCCGCGAAGTGCGCGGCGATGTCTGGTCGCCCGAACTGGTGGCGGCGATTAAAGAAAACTATAAACTAAAATTTCGGGATGTTTGGTTCGTTTATGAGCCGAGAGAGTGAGCAGTTAAATGAAACCCAAAATGGAATTTGTTCTTGAAATCAATCCTGGAAATCAAGTTGAACGCAAAGTTACCCTCAATAAAATCAAAGAACTGCGTAAAGAGCTTGAATTAGTCTGTCGTTCTCAATTTGCAGATATATGGCTTTGGAGTAATGATGATACAGCGATGGCTATTTTGAGAAATAACGATAGGTCAATGCTGACTTATATTTCAAATTATAGCAATGATCAATTTGCCTCTATATGCCACGACCCTCTTCTTATAAATTCAAAGGAAGTTATGATAGAATTTCTTTTGGGTAATGGTCAGTTAGATGAATATTCTCTGTATCTCACAATACCAACAAATGAAGCACTTCTTGCTTTGGAATATTTTTTCAATAATGGAGAAAAACCACCCTGGCTTGCCTGGGAAGATTATTCCGAAGGTGAGTAAATTATCTAAAACCTTTTTAAGATGCTAATCTATTGAAGCGTCATAAACTGCACAGCCTTGTGCTATTCTTTCAGGCAAATATACATCTATAATATCTGCTACAGTGCTGTAATCTGCATCGGTAGTAACAATGGCATCTGCCTCAACGAAAATAGCAAAATTCAAAATCATAGCATCAGTAGGAGATAAGCCGAAATTCTTGATTATTGGTTCTAAACCATCCCACGAGAGAGTACCCAGGCCACTAACATACTCTACTTTTGCAGATTTTTCTATTGCATCCGCTTCATCCCAAATGTTACGTTTTACAGCATTCAGTAATTGTTGAATATTGTTTTGTTTAACGTAACCTTTGTATATATTATCACAACGCTTTTTTAGATTCTCTGTGGTTAATACTGTATTTGTCCCCCAACCAGCCCATGTTCTATATTGGGCTGCCAAAGCAGAATCAGCGTCAGCTAAATCCAGCATAGCAGCTGCAAATTGAGATGCGCGCACATCTTTTATAAGCTCTTGACGTACAATAACATTGATTTGAAAAGAGGTATCAACAGCTATTGCTTTTTGGTGAAAATCCGAAATTATTTGATAATAGTGGTCAGTAGGGTTAGAGAAAGCAATTAAATAAGAGGTGTCTACCACTACTAATTTTGTAGTGAGTCTGGGTATAGAATTGGGGCTTTCAAAAGTGTATAAGGCCATATTTAAAGTATAGGGTTGGCCTAGCCAACCCCAAATTATCTATTTAATCTTCATCCATACCTTTACCAAGCAAGGTAAGATAGGGGCGACTGTGAACAAATTTATCGTGTGCTTCTCGGCTAAAAGACGCTCGATATGCCTTGTTATTGGCAGCCGCTTCTCTTATTTTCCTGGCGGCTTCTTTGTTGGCTATTCGGTTTTTCAGTGCTAAAAGTTCTGCTTTTCTCTCGTCAGTTAGTTGTTCCATAGCGCCCCCACCTGTCACGTTAAAATTACTTCTTTCTAATCAGATTATATCATAGACTTCAACGGTAAAGCATTAACTTTTGGCGAGTCTTCAAATGATAAAATAGTTAGCAGCTCATTTCTAATTCACTTCTTTGCGGCGGTACTGAATCGCTTCGGCAAGGTGGGCGGCCTGGATATTGTCGGAGGCGGCGAGGTCGGCGATGGTGCGGGCCAACTTCAGGACGCGGTTGTAGGCGCGGGCCGATAGATTTAGCTGGCGGGTCGCCGCCTTCATGAGCGCCTGGGCCGCGCTATCCAGTCGGCAGAACTCGCGAATTTCGGCTGGCCCCATCTCGGCGTTGGTCAAAATCTTGTATCCGGCCCTTGCGCCTTCCTCTTTTTCCTGGCCCGTTGGGGTAAAGCTCTCAAAACGCTGGCGCTGCCGTTCCCGCGCCTTCTCGACCCGCTCCCGAATTTTCGACGATGGTTCGCCTAATCGGTCATCCGCCAGCTTTTCGTATTCGATGCGCGGCACTTCGATGTGAATATCAATTCGGTCTAAAAACGGCCCGCTCAAGCGTTTCTGGTAGCGCGTCACCATGGCGGGGGAGCAGGTGCAGGCGTGGCGCTGGTCGCCATAATATCCGCAGGGGCAGGGGTTCATCGAGCTGATGAGCATAAAATTAGCTGGAAAGCTGAGGCTGCCACTGGCCCGGCTAATCGTCACCACTTTATCTTCGAGTGGCGTGCGTAGCGTTTCGAGGTTTTGCTGCCCAAATTCGGGCAACTCATCCATAAAAAGCACGCCACGATGAGCCAGACTGATTTCGCCGGGTCGGGGAAAGCGCCCGCCGCCGACCAATCCGGCGTGGGAAATAGTATGGTGCGGCGCACGAAAAGGACGCTGGCGCAAAAGCGGCGTTTCAGGCGGCAATAAGCCGCTTACGCTGTAAATTTTGGTGGTTTCGAGGGCTTCTTGAATGGTCAGGCGCGGTAAAATAGTAACTGTAGTGCGGGCCAACAAAGTCTTGCCGCTACCCGGTGGCCCGACCATCAGCAAATTGTGCGAACCCGAAGCGGCTACTTCCAGCGCCCGTTTTACATGTTCCTGCCCTTTGACATAGCAAAAATCGTTGGTCGAGCCGCCCTGCACCCGTGAACTATCGGCTTCAAAATTGAACAGGCTGTAGTCGGGCCGGAAGGGGGCAATCGGTTCGTCGCCCCGCAAATGCGATATTAATGCCGCCAGCGAAGGCACGCCGATAACTTCGAGTTCTTCTAACAAGGCGGCTTCGGCTGCGTCCACCGCCGGAACAAAAACCCGCTTAATTCCGCGCTCCCGCGCTACCGAAACCATCGGCAATATACCGACGGTATGCCGGAGCGTGCCGTCCAGCGAAAGTTCGCCCAAAAACAGGCAATGCTCTACATCGGCTACCATCTGCTCGCTTGCCAGCAAAATACCCAGCGCAATCGGCAAATCATAGGCCGGGCCTTCCTTCTTGAGGTCGGCTGGTGCAAGATTCACCACAATTCTGTGCTGACCGGGGAAGCGCGCTCCGCTATTTTTGATGGCGGAACGTACTCGTTCGCGGGCTTCCTGCACCGCCGTATCGGGCAAACCTACAAGAGTAAAGCTAGGCAAGCCCTGCCCGGTAATATCTACTTCGACTTCAACCAGCGCGCCTTCCAACCCGATTACGGCACAGCTTATGACTTTGGCTAACACGGTCTGGTAGTCTCCTGTCTATTGTTTTTGGTTAATTTGATTTTCGCTTACTATTGGGGAATTTGGGGCGATATAACAACCCCTATCTAGGATAATTATAGCATATATTTTGCTAATGAGCCGAACAGATTTAGCACAAAGACCAAAGACACAAAGAGTCAACTTTTAACCACAGAGAACACAGAGGACACAGAGGGAAAATCAGTTTTATATTCTTTTGTGTCCTTTGCGTCTTCGTGCCTTAGTACACAGTTTCACAAAAAGAGTACAGATTTCGTAGGGGCGAATCGCATACGCCCTGTTGACCTGAGCTGGCGTTCAAGGGCGTATGCGATTCGCCCCTACGAAAGTAATTCCAAACCTTTTCTATGACGACCTGTACTTGGTGCTAAACCCGTCCCTATCCAACTTGAAACTTGAAACCAGAAACTAGAAACTCTTAGCGCAACTTTACCATTGGCAAAACGCGCTTCGGCTTGGTGAGAGTGGCCGCGCCCGCACCGCCATTCCAGCCCGGCACCAGGTGGCCCGACCCGGCGGCGATGAGGCTGGCTTCTTTGCCGACACATTCGGGGTCGGCGGAATCAAACGAGCCGTTCACGTAGTACGAAGCCGCCATACAGCCGCCGTGACAGGAGTCGTAGTGATTGCATTTGGTGCAAGCGCCTTGCTTGGGCTGGCGGAAGCCGATAAATTTTTCGGAAGTGCGCCAGATGTCGCTGAACGACATATCTTTGACGTTGCCCGCCCAAAATTCGGGGGTCATGGTAAAGGGGCAGGCGTACACATCGCCTTTGGGGGCAATGCAGCAGGTCGTTGTACCTGCGCCGCACATATTCAGGCCCGGCAAGGCTTCGCCCAGCGCCGAAAGATGGAAGAACGAGTCGCCCGTCTTAACATCGGGATGTGCCTTCAGCCAGCCGTAGAGCGCCACGTTCTGCTCTGGCGTGGGGTGCAAATCGTCCCAGGTATCCATGCCGCGACCACTGGGTCGCAAGCGTGAGACGCGCAATTTAATTCCCCGGCTACGGGCGATTTCGTAAAGAATATCGAGTTCGGGAAAATTATAGCGGGTCAAGGCTGTGTTAATGCTGGTCTCGATTTCGTTGGGGTACTGGCAGAGCAAATCGAGCGCGTGCATGGCCTTTTCAAAAACCCCCTCGCCGCGAATCGGGTCATTCGTTTCCGGCGTGCCACCATCGAGGCTGACTTGCACCCGCACGCCCGGTATCTGGGCCAACCGAGCGGCCCGCTTTTCGTTGATATACGTGCCGTTGGTGCTGAACTGCACGCTTACATCTACCTTGAAAGCGTATTCGACAATATCGAAAAAGTCCGGGCGGCTCATCGGTTCGCCCCCACCAATATTAATATAGAAAACTTGCATCCGCGAAAGGTCGTCCAGCACCGCTTTGCATTGCTCAAAGGTCAGTTCGCCGGGGCGCTTCGGGCCGCTATTCGACAAGCAGTGAGTACAGGCCAGATTACAACCGTAGGTGAGTTCCCAGGTCAGGCAAATCGGCGCATCCAGCCCTTTTTTCAATAATTCATAACTGCTCATCCAGCACCCCTTTCTCGACTAAATCTTCTAACTTAATTAAAATTGCCGCTACCGAATTGCGGCTGTATTTTTTGCCTGCTTCGGCTTGTATGCGTGCCACCACCGCGCCCACCGTTTCGCCTTCGTTGCATCGCAAGAAAGGCATCAAAGGCGGGGCAATAAAATAAAGTTTCTGGTCTTCAAAAGTATAGGCCAACCCGCCAAACCCCTCCGGCCTCAATCGGGCCGAGCGCGACAGGCGATAGCGCTTGCCCAGTCCGGTCTCTATATCTATGTTTATTTCCGGCTTTGTAATGCTCATCGCGACTCCTTACCAGGTGTTATGAGCGTCAGTTTTTAACTGACGACTGACCACTGTTAACTGATGACTGCTGTTTCACCTTTGGTACAAGCGCCTTCCAGTTGCGGGCCTGCCTGCACCCTTCGATTAATCCGAACTGATAGAAAAGATTTTCCAGCAGGAAAAGTCCGGCAAAAATCGGAAAACTGAGTCGGGGTTTGCGTCGCACGTAATCACCCCAGGCTGGGCCAAGCAAAGTGATAGATACGGGCAGCAGATAGCGTTTCGGTTTTACTAGCGCCAGAGTTACCAAGGGCAGCGAGTAGTAGCGCCCCAAATGCTGGCCCAGATGGTAGCCCGCCGCCAGAAAGCTGCGGGTTTCTGCCCGCGCTACATCAAGTGGGCCGAGCGGCAACTGGTATGGCTTTAATTCATGCCATTTTTGCCGGACGCGCCATAGCAAAGGGCCAACTGTCGCCAGCAAAAGCCAGCCCTGGCGCGGTTTCGTCAGCCAGCCCACGAGACCCAGCCAGCCAAGCAGCACCGACCAGGACGGCAGCACCAGCGTGCGCCGTTTTTCGGCGTGGCGAGTCTGCAAATGGGCCTCACCCGTGGCGTAATTAAAGCGAGTTTTGAGAAAGCCGCGCACTGTGAGGCGATAAGCGTGTTTAACCCCGACTATGGGACGGTAACTGACTCGCCCACCCGTTTTAAGCAAGCGCCAGCACAAATCCACATCTTCGCCAAAGACCAGACCGGGGTCGTGTCCGCCGATTTGCTCGAAGGCTGACCGCCGGACGAGCAGATTGGCGGCGGGCAACTGGTCTGGTTCGCCCTGCATTTTTACTTCGGCGGCGCGTTCGCCCGTGAAGAGCGAACTTTTTACATCTTCGTAGCGTCCGATAATCAAGCCGGTATTAGCCGCCCGAATAGCACCGCCAACTGCTACTTGCTCTGGCTCATCGAAAAAGCGCACCATTTGCCGTAACCAGCCCGGTTCAACCACGCAATCGCTATCAATCAGCGCCAATAAATCGTGGTTAGCGGCAGCAACTGCCCGGTTGCGGCTACGACCTGCTCCAAGCTGTTCGGTATTACGAAGCAAAATTACGCTAAAGCTGGCGGCGACCTCGGCGGTTTCGTCGCTGGAAGCATCGTCTACCACGATTACCTCGCGTTTGTCGGGCGGATAATCCTGCTCGAAAATGCTTTGCAAGCAGCGACCTAACAAGCCGGGGCGGTTGCGTACTGGCACAATAAACGATACTGCCGGGTAATTAGACCTATCAGGCGAAAAATCGAGGGCGCAGCCCCCTCCTACAGCCGAGGATTCTTCCAGATGCAACAAGCCTTTTTGGTACAACCCTTCCAGAGCAAACCAAAGTGCGCCCGGTTTCTTGCCCAGTTCATGGGCGATTTGGGAAACCGAGCGTTGTCCATCGCATTTTTGGAGCAGCGCCACAATCGGCGGGCTGGTACGGGTGACGTAAAGTGGATAGCGGCAATAAATTAGCCCGACTGACTGGCCCTCAAATTGTGAAACGCCAAGCTCAAGCCCCTCTACCAACCGATAGCGCCGCTCGAACCGGGCCAGGTCTGATAAGGGGGCAATTACCCCTTGCTTCATATCTAAACTTTGAACTTCGGCCCGAAGGGTTGCCCGGCGGGTTGAACTCGGCCCGAAGGGTTGCCCGGTGGGTTGAACTTTGAACTTCTTAATAAACGCCGCAGATACCGTCAATGGTGATTTCTTCAAAAATCAGGTCATCCAGTACCAGTTCAAGTTCTTCGTCGCTATCGGTTTCTTCGCTAGAAAATTCGGTTTCGGTTTCGGCGATCAGGGTCGGGGTTTCGTCCAGGGTTGCGGAGGTATTTTCAGGCATAAATTTTTTCCTCTTTCTACTTCTCGTATGTTCTATAAAGAAGAAGCAAAGCCACTATACTCTTTGATGCAGTCGTTTCCCGGTTTATTTTATCAGGAAGGGAAATTTCCCCTTTATTTTGATTCTGCAAAATGCAACAGGAAACTTTGGCGTATTATAGCTTACTGTTGGTTGGCTGGCAATTCCCTCTCCGACGCTAGAAAATCTAAAATTTTGAATAATAATCGGGGAGTTCTCTATAGAGAACTCCCCGATTATTATTCAAAATTTTAGATTGGGTTGCCTTCGACTTCGGTTTTGTTTTCGAGCAATTTCATGCGGAAGTAGTTGCGGGAGCGGTTGCCGACGTTTTTGAGGAAGATATAGTTGGTTGCGCCGCCGACTACGCCGCCCAGAATCGGGATGACTTTGCTGAGGCTCTTGCCGGTCAGTTCGGTGACGACCTGGCGCACCACGCGGGCGGTAATTAAATCGCGGTAGGGTTTGGTCAGCACGTTGGTCGCGATGTTGGTGACAACCACCTGCGAACCGCCGATAGAAACGCTTTCTACGCCGCTTGCCCCGGCAAAGAGCAACAAAGCAGTCAGGCGGGCCTGTTCCGAAGTGGTCTCAAAACCGTAGCTCTGGCTAATGCCGCTAATGGCCCGTAGCGAGAAGTAAGCCAGGGCCGAAATATCGGCTGGTATGGTGGCTAATGCCGCCAGACCGCCCGGCAGTCCGGCAAGCACGCCACTGCTGGTGACAAGCAATTGATTTTCGTTCTGGTAAATAAAGGCGATATTATCGAGACGTTTAAGCGGCGCTCGTTGCAATTCTTCCAGGCTTTTGACATAAACTCCCTGAAGGCGGGCTTCCGCCAGCACATCGGCAGTTTTGACCTGAGCAACTTCGGCGTACCATTCCAGGGCTTTTAGTAGCGGCGTAAAGAGCGGGTTTTCAACTTCCTTCTCTTTACCTTCCAGTTCTTTTTCCTCGCTCTGGGCGCAGCGCAAGCAAAACGGCGCACCTATTTCGTTTTCCGCTTTGCAGTTGGGGCAGACCCAAAAGCTGCGAGTTTCTTTTTCAGTTTTATTATCCCTTTTGCCAAATATGGTAGCCATTAACTAACTCCTGTCCTGAATTTTCCTGAGTTACTCCGCCGGGCGGCTTTTTTAAAAGCTGGTAATTATAATGTAGGCCAGCCGCGTCCTTGCGTCAAGCTGGTACATCCTTTATTACGCAATGTCCAGCCAATTAGTTACAATATTGGGAGGAGAGATAAAAAGCAAGGGGCTGTGGTAGCCATCTAGCAAATAATGAGCAAATGCTACGTTAAAAACTTTATGAGGCTGCACAATTTTTCCTTAAAAACTTTGTGCAACTTTGTACAAAACTTTAACGATTCTTTAACAAATATTAGACAATATGATGCTATACTCAAGCAAGGTTCAAAAAGCGGCCTCGGCCTTGTACTTACAAGTTGATTTACGCTTTAGACCACGCTACTAGCTTGCTCAATATTTTATAAAAGAAAATTTATGAAGGACATATAAACACTTACCAAACAAAATCTGCTAATTCAAACCCCAGAGTTTAATTTTAGTACCTTATGAATTGATAGTAAAAGGAGTTATAGATGAGTTCTAGCCAAAGTGAAATTTTATTATTTGCTCGTCGTCGGCGTATTCTTAAGATAGTGTCTGGTACTGCCGCTCTGATTGCCCTGATTTCTTTGCTCTACACCAGCTATAATTTCTGGCAAGCTCTTAGTAATGATAAATCGCCAGGAACGCTGACAGTTAGCCTGGCTGCTTGTATTGTGACTCTACTTGCGGCAGGCTTGAGCTTTGTGTTGGCCCGGCAAGGCAAACCGCGCTCGATTCACCTGGGGTCATATATTATTACTGGCACCTGGGCTTTAATTATCTTCGCCAGTGTGTTACTGACTTCTTTCAGTGCTTCTACCATAGCAACATTGCTCCTACCGATGTTAGCAGCAGGATTACTTTTCGGGCCGAGAGAAGTACTGGGCTGGATGATAGCTCTGGTTGGATTATTGACGCTGGCTTTTGTTTTGATAATCACTGAAATTGTGCCGATGGCAACTAGCTCTTCAACAGCCACCAGCCAAAATAATCAATCAGTTCTTTACACCAACTTTGTTGTCTTCGGGTTGCTTTTGTGGGTAGTCGGAAGCGGGTTATGGTATATCCAGGTTAATGTGCGCTCGGTAATGGCAGAAGTCAATAGCCAGTTTGAAGAACTGGCCCGCCTGAACCAGGAACGGGAACAGCAACGCCGGGTTGGTGAAAAGGTAAGTGTACGCCTCAATTCAATGACAACTGAGCTAAATGTGGTCGCGGTGCAGCAGAACAGTTTATCTCAACAGCAGGCTTCGGCGGTACAGGAAGTTAGTGCCAGCCTCAACGAACTGGGGGAGACTACTCGCCAGATTGCTCGTAATGCCCAGCAGGTAAAGAACGAAGCCAATGCTGGCCTTGTTAAAACTCAACAGGTACGCGAAACCAGCCAGCACGCTACTCAAACGGCACAACGGGGACAAGTAGCAGTTGCCAGTGCAATTGATGGAGTTGAAGAAGTAGAGCGGGGCATCAGTAATCTGGCGGAACGCTTATTAGTTTTAACCGAACGGTCACGCCAAATTAGTTCCATTGTTGGGCTGATTCGGGATATTGCCGACCAGACCCACCTGATTGGGCTTAATGCCGCGATTGAAAGTGCCGGAGCAGGGGTATATGGCGAACGTTTTGGGGTAGTAGCGGCGGAAGTTAAGAGCCTGACTGACCGGGTGCTGAAGGCTACCAGGGAAGTAACCGAAGTTATCAACGAATTGCAAGATGCGGTAGGACAGGCGGTACTCGCCAGTGATGAGACCCGCCAAAAAACCTTTGGCGCAGTCGAGCGCAGTTATCAAGCGGGACAGGTGATTACCGAGTTGGGTCAGGTCGTAACCGAAGCAGCTGCCAATTCGCTCCAAATCGTTGATGCAGTAAGACAAATAGTAACTTTGAATACTGAAATTAGCCTGTCAACCGGGCAGCAGGAGAATTCAGTTCGCCAGATTATTCAGATTATGCAAGAGGTTGGGACGGTAGCCCAGGAAACTGCCAGCGCCAGCAGTCAGGTCAGTGCTACGGTTACTAATATAGACCATATTTCGGCTCAACTTAAAGAGGTATTGAATGAAGTTGGGCCGTTAGCACTGGCGGCTTAATCAACCTTGTTATTGTCCAACTAAAATTTTACTTTTATGTTCAGGGAGAAACTCTCTTGATCACCTACGAAATTCTTGCCAACCTGGTTGAAATTCACCGACAAGCAACCGCCCGACAAGCCGCGACTGCATTATTGGCCCGCCGCTTACCCGGCTTTGCCAGCATTACCGTCGAAGAGCTAACGCGCTCTTATCTACACTCATTAGGTGTATTTGCTAATTATCTGCGCGACGGCGATATAGACAAATATCGTCAGTACGTCCAGCAAGTTACCCGCCAGCAAAACGAGCAAGGTTTCTCACTTGAAGAAATTATTGCCATCGGTGATACCCTGGCGAATAAAATCACCGAACTGGTCGAGCGTGAGTTTGCTGGCCCGCAACATGCTCTGGTGCGCGAAAAATTCGGCCAGCGTCTTCACAGCCTTAGCATTTTTGGTCAGGCCGCCGCCTTTAATTCTAGCGATGCCCTTAAAAAGTTACGCACATAAGCCAGTTCCATTTTGAATATTTACCGACTTTAAGAATGAACTTTTTCACCAATACCAATCAGATGTCCATCTGGGTCTTTAATTACAAAGTCACGAATACCATAGGGGTGGGTGGTGAGTTCGCGTGCACCCTCGATGTCACCCATACCACAGGGCCAAATCGAGCGCACAGCGCCCTCCTACAGCCGAATTTGGTGGCACTAATTAACGTTCAATTCGGACATCATCTATCAATGGGCCGTTGTAATTAGGGATGCTGGTTGGGCCACTGGTGAAGCGGAAGCGAATAACCACCGTTTTGCCTTTCCACTTGTTCAAATCTACCAGAATATCCTGCCAGTTCGGGAAAGCGCCGCTCACGCTATAGGCGACCTCAAAATCGCGATTTGTTTCGGCTACTTCGACCATCAGCCAATCTCGCCCGGTGGCCTGTATTTCGCTATCAAACTGCCCACTCAACCGAAAGCGCATGAGCGGATTTTGAGTATTGCTCAAATCTACCGGGCGTACCAGCGTGGCGGTAGCGTTTAGCCGGGCGCGGTAGCTGTTTTTGCCTTCATCGCCAACCGACAGGCTATGTGTGCCGGAGGCGGCGCGTTTATCGGTTAGGTGCCAGGGGCTTTCAAGTAGCCAGTTTGCTCCCGCAACTGTATCTAAATCATCATCAAAAAGTACGTTGGGCGGCAAAGCGGCGGCAATGCTGGTTGCGGTCATATTTGGGCTACTCGAAACCTGATTACCATTAAACAGCACTAACCCAAGCAATACCAGCGCTACCAATAACCCTATCATTATTCCAATTGTAGCGCCGCGGGGTCGGCTCGGCACATACGACCATTCCCGCTCGACTTTTTCTTTGGCGAAAGCATCTTCGGCCCAATCGTAGCTGGAATCTGCCGCCGGTTCGGATGGTTCTTCGGTTCGTGGGGTTTTGGCTTGCTCGGCAGTCGGGGCGGACTTTGCTTTGGCTTTGCGGCGGCGAACGTAGGAGGCATGGCGAGGGTGGCGGTTTGGAGTTGGGCCGGGGCGTTCCAGGTCGTATTCGACCCGGCGTTCCGGGTTGCTGAGAATAGCATAGGCAGCATTAAGCTCTTGCATCCGGCGGGTGGCTTCGGGAGTAGCGTTCAGGTCGGGATGATATTTGAGAGCCAGCCGTTTATAGGCCGCCTCAATTACTTCCTGCTCGGCCTTTGGGCTGACCTGGAGTGCTTCATAAAAATCTGCCATAGCGCCTGATTCCGGCTGGCGGTCGGCTTCGGTTTGCATTGGCCTGCTGCTTTCTTCCCCTAAAAAAATTCTTTTAAAATTCCAGTTGCCAAAAGTGGCCTAAAAATGCGTAAGTGAGGATTAGATAAGTTGCGAACATTTGTTCAACCCAATTATAAAGCCGATTTTCCGCTCTGTCAAGCCCAGAATGCCTTAAAAATCAGGTGTATAGTTTTGGGCTTTTGGCAAAAGCCCAAAACTATACACCTGATTAGCAAAAAGTCCGCTTCTTTACTTAGCTTTAGAAACAATTTTTTATCAAAAATTGTTTCTAAAGCTAATGAATTTCTGTAGCTGGTTCAGGTTTGATTTTTAGCTAAAAATCAAACCTGAACCAGCTACGAGAGTAAACCGAGCAGGTTTTTTATGCAGCAAGCAATCGAGTATAATAGGTAAGCAGTTCAAGCCTTTTGCAAAAAGCTTCATTCAAACCTTCAACATTAACTTCTACATTAAAAAGTAAAAGACTTTCGCTTACAGGCAAACAGAAGCTCGAAAAATTCTTAACTTGAAAATTTTACGAAATCTTCAAGTTTATAAAGAAGAGAACAGAAAGGAAGTCAAGGTGATAGAGAATCAATCTGTCCCGGTAACTGGTTCAAAAGAGAACGGTCATAAAGCAGTTGGTCATTCCACCATGCGCTCGGATGGTGCAGAAAAAGTGAGCGGCGATACCCGATTCACGGGCGATTTGCAATTAGCTGGTATGTTACACGCCCGGTTGGTTTTGAGTTTGCACGCCCACGCTCGAATTAAAAAGATTAATATAAGCGAAGCATTGAAAGTTCCCGGTGTGGTGCGGGTAGTAGTTGCCGCCGATTTGCCGTTTGTTCCTGAAGCAAGTGAGAGCCGCCGCCGTACCCCGTTGGCAAAAGACGAAGTGATTTTTTACGGGCAGCCGGTAGCGGTAGTGCTGGGCGAAACCGAAGCGGCGGCGCTGGATGGGGTCAATCTGGTAGAAGTAGAATATGAAGTGCTACCAGCAGCGATAGATGTACTGGAAGCAATGAAGCCGGATGCTCCGATAGTGCGGCGCAAGGAAGGACACGGTGCCGACTCGGACGCTCAGATGCACGCGACTGTTACCGCTCAGGCCGAAGACGATACAGTGAAACTTCCGCCCAACGTGAGCAATCGGGTGCATCTGCATCAGGGCGATGTCGAAGCCGGGTTCAAAGAGGCGGCGATGATTGTTGAAAACAGCTTCCGACTGCCGATGGTACATCAATCTTACCTCGAACCCCAATCGGTAGTGGTTGCGCCCGACCCGCTCGGCGGCATGGTAGTTTATACCAGCACGCAGGCTGGTTTTTATGCCCGGCAAGAAGTGTCGGCTTCGCTGGGGCTACCACAAAATAAAGTAAGAGTGGTTTCGATGCCCGTAGGCGGCGGTTTTGGCGGCAAATTCGTGTTGCTCGAACCCTGGGCGGCGGCCCTTGCCAAATTAGCCGGACGACCCGTGAAGTTGAGTTACTATCGCATGGAAGATTTGCTGGCGGCAAACCCGGCCCCCGATTGTGTAATTGATGTAAAGCTGGGCGCAAAAGAAGATGGAACACTTTGTGCGCTCAAGGCTCGTCTGGTTTTCGATACAGGCGTTTATCCCGGTGCGCCAGTCTGGATTGCCGGAATGTTGCTGGGAGGCTACTACCGCTTCGGCAGTTACGATATTGAAGGTTTCGAGGTTTTGACGAACCGACCCAACTCCGGCGCGTATCGTGGGCCGGGCGCACCGCAAGCCAGTTTCGCTATCGAGTCGCAGATAGACGAACTGGCCCGCAAATTGAATTTAGACCCGCTGGCGTTCCGGCTCAAGAACGCAGCGGTGGCGGGCGACCTCAATCCAAGCGGGCAACCCTGGCCTCGCATTGGGTTGGTGGAATGTCTCGAACGGTTGCAGCAGCACCCGACCTGGCAGCAGCGTGCTAACAAAGGGCCGGACGAAGGGATTGGCATTGCCGTCGGCGGTTGGCCCGGTGGTCTGGAGCCAGCCTCGGCGCTTTGTCGGCTCGACCACGACGGCAATTTTACCGTCATGACTGGCATCAGCGACCTGACCGGGGTGAGTACTTCGCTACGGTTGGTGGCGGCGGAAATCCTGGGCATGAAGCCGGAAGAAATTACGGTAAATAATGCCGATACCGATGCCGCGCCCTACGCCGGGGCAAGCGGGGGCAGCAAAACCACTCTGACAGTCGGGGCGGCGGTGCTGAAGGCGGCAGAGGATGCTCGCAAGCAGATTCTGGATATTGCGGCGCAACGGCTGGAAGCCGCCCCCGAAGACCTGGAACTGAACAATGGTCAGGTCAATGTCAAAGGTGTGCCGTCCAAAAGCATTACGCTCAAAGAAATTGCCAGCCGGAGTATGAATTTTGGCGGGCGCTTCGAGCCAGTCTTTGGTCGGGGTAGCAGCGCAATTACTCGCAATGCTCCTGGCTTTGCCGCTCACCTTGCCAGGGTGAAGGTAGACCGCGAGACGGGCGAAGTCAAGGTGCTGGATTATGTAGCGGTGCAGGATGTCGGCTTCGCGATTAATCCGGGCGAAGTCGAAGGCCAGATTCACGGCGGCGTGGTGCAGGGTTTGGGCTGGGCGCTCTACGAGCAGATGGTCTACGACGAACACGGTACGCTCATCAGTGGTAGCTTGATGGATTACGCTCTTCAGACCGCCGAAATGGTGCCGCCGATTGATGTGCAGATGGTCGAAGTACCCGCCCCCGATGGCCCGTTCGGGGCAAAGGGTGTTGGCGAACCGCCGATTATTCCCGGCGGCGCGGCTATCGGCAACGCCATCTTTGATGCTACCGGCGTTCGCATCACCGAACTTCCCGCCGTGCCGGAGCGCGTCTTGAAGGCGCTGAACGGTTAGTTAGGAGTTCAAAGTTCAAGGTTCACAGTTCAAGGTTATTCAACTTTGAACCTTGAACCTTACCTCGGAAAATTTTTAGGTTTTGAAAATTTTGGCAAAATTTTCAAAACCTAAAGTAAATATCAAGAACATCACCTCTCCTGCCTCATCTGGCAGTTCCCCCCTTACACAGTAAGTAATCAAGTCTACATCTACAAGCAGTTCCATATCTGTAAATTAAGTAATATCAGAGAATTGTAAGAATTTCATAAATAAATGTTAGGAATCTGCAAGCATAATTTCATACTGTTACAGCAAAATAAGTTATAATTATATTATGGAGCAAACCACTTTGGGGGTTAATGCTACATGAATCGGGTTTGTAAAGTTATAGTAGTATGCAAGTAAAAATAAAACAGGAAAGGCAACGAGCAAAGTTGACCTGCCCAGTTTAGTTACCCAAAACCGACGTGGGAGAATTGAATATGGAAACAGATTTACGGCTGGCCCTGGTGGTTTTAGTTGGTGTTGTGATAGGCGTGATTGTTCTATGGGCGATAGAGCAGTTTCGCTGGGGACTTTTGGGTATGGTGCTGTTTGGGCTACTGGTTTTCTACGTCGTAAATATGGACAACCCGGATACAACTGTAGTACAGATGGTAATTGACCGGGAAGACCCGAACGGTCAAAATATCATAATGCTTGATAAGGTAGGGCTATCCCGCTTTATCCGAGCCAAATTAGTAGCGAATAACCACATTGAGGAGGTCGAGGACGAGGAATTTACTCCCCAAAAGCAAAAGGCGCTTGGCAATGGACAGTCGCGCTCGATATTGCCCATGAAGTTTTCGGTGGATATGCAGCAAACTTTTGCCAAAGTGCAGATTTATTCGGTAAAAGGCAGCAATGCCTGCCGTCAGTGGATGGTCTATTACGACCTTAAATACCAGCAGTGGCAAACACCAGTTGGGCCGGGGGCGTGTAGGTAGGTTTGAGTTTTGAGTTAGGCAAGATTTGACGAATGCGGACGTGAGCCGGAAATTTACACTGTTCGTCAAGCCAAGAAAGCGGCTAACGGGGTAAAGCAGTGGTAGGCGCGCTCGGCACTTAAGGCCGAGCTACATAGCGTAAGTCCGCTAAAGGGACTGAAATTCCCTGGTATTAAAGCATTTACCAGCCCCTTCAGTGGGCTTTGGCTACGTAGCTCGGCCTTAAGTGCCGAGCGCTCTTGCTCAAGCTACCAACTTCAATAGTAAATCCTTAATTTGATCTGTGTTCCTCTGTGGTTAATCTTCTCTAAACCCTCA
>JBBQXW010000146.1:0-16430 GCA_038209275.1 Chloroflexia bacterium
AGAGAAGCTAAAGCCAAAGGAGCCATCGGGAAGAGGTGGAGTAGTTAAGGTGGCTTTTTGCGCTCAAAAACGGTTAGAATTAGCCTTCAAAGCGGCAAAGGGGCCAGGAATTGTTAGCAAAAGCGCTTAAAAAAGCGCTAAACGACGCGAAGTTGGGGAGGGTTAAGCCAGGGATTAGACTGGTGGAGTTTTTAGAAAATTCGGTCTAGTTTTTACACAAAACACGGGATGGCATCGCTACCACTCCTGCCATTGCCGCCACTACCACTACTCAGGTTGCCACCGCAACGACACTACCCACCACGGCCCTACCAACTACGATAGCGGCTACCGCTACCCCGACAGGTCCAGTCAAATTACCTTATCTGGTCATCGGAGACCCTTCTTTGGGCGGCTCGCTGCGCTACCCTTATGATGGGGTGCTGGACAAGGACGGCAACCTGTATGTAGCCGATTTTACCACCAGAAAAGTAGTTAAATTTGATAAGGATGGCAAGTTTAAGAACTTCATCGAGCCTAATCCGTCCCAGCCTGGCCTCGCCGCTCCACAATATCGGGCGGTGGATAACTCAAATAACCTCTATGTGTTCTATTACGATAACACCTTCCTTAAATACGATGCGACAGGCAAAAGCCTGGGCAACTTTGGAGACAAGACTCTCGGCACGGTCTATTCGCTAACTTCCGACAAGAACGGTAATATCTATACTATTACCGGCGACGACTACCTGATCAAATACGATGCCACTGGCAAAGTATTAGCTAAATACCAATCCAAAAAATCCGGCGATAAACTGACCGAAGGGGAGTTCAACTATCGGTCCAAAATCCGCCTCGACCCGGCGGGGAATATCTTTCTGTTCGAGCAAAACGACCCGGCCCGCCTCCAGAAATTCGGGGCTGATGGCAAATTCTTGTTGGCCTTCAATATTCCAGCCCAGAAGGATGGTAAAACTTCCGCCATTTCCGATGTGGTTTTCGATACTCAGGGTAACACCTTTGTAGCCAATTACGAGCATCTATGGAAATATGATGCCACTGGCAAACTGGTTTCGGATACCTCAACCAGCCTCTTTAATGCCCAGCGCCTTTATGCCCTGACCGACGGTGGTTTCCTTCAAGTTTCCAGCAGCGAGAACCGCACTGGCAAGATTGATGCCAGCGGCAAGCAACAGACCATCATCGGGCAGTCCAATAGTAAAGCCACCAGCCAGTTTGAGCAAGCCAGCGCCATTGTAGTAGACAAAGTCGGCAATATTTATGTCGGTGATGATTACCTGGCGCGCATTCAGAAATTCGACAAAAGCGGTAAGCTTTTACTGACGATTGATCAGAAATCGTCCGGGCAGGATTTCAGCCCGCGCTACCTGGTGCTAGATAAAAGCGGCAATATTTATGCTGCTGGATGTGGCAGCGTAGTAAAATTTACCCCCGAAGGCCAAGCGACGGTGGCCTTTGGTAAATATGGCAAAGAGGACGGTCAATTTGATAATCTCAGTGGGTTGGCCCTCGACAAGACCGGCAATATTTATGTGGGTGACGCTGAGCGTGGCGTGATCCAGAAATTCAGTCCGAGTGGAGCTTTTGTGGAAAAATATTCGCTGAAGCAAAAGGATGATGACAAAATCTACTATATCAGTATGCTCTTTGACGATACGGGAAACATTCTGGTAGGCCGGGGCAACGGCAATGGCATTTTGTTACTGGGTTCGGATGGCAAGATCAAAGGCCAGTTTAGCCCCAACAACAAGCTGGTCAGCGAACTGAGCATTTATAGTATGGCTCAGGATACCCAGGGTACGATCTATGCCATCGAAAGTTCCAGCCAACATCCGTTGGTGGTGATTGACAAACAGGGCCAACTCAAAAGCAGCACCGGAGGTGAAGGCCGAAATACCCTGGAATTTCTGGAGACGAGTGCTATTGTTATAGATGAGGCGGACAACCTGTATGTAGCGGAACAAAACGGTGCTCGGATACAGCGCTGGCATCCTGAAGATAGTACCTTGAAACAGGGCGCACCGATACCAGCCGCTTCCCTTATTACTGATTCAACCGCAAGTGCTACCCCCACCGCGAAGCCTTAAGCGCTCCGCTCAATTCGGAGAGCATTCTTTTCCGGGGGCCAAGTTGGAGAAAATGGACACAATAAGGAACAAGCTCTGCCAATTACAATTTTGTACTCGATAGTTGGCACCCGGAAAACAATGCTCTCGAAGTTGTAACCATTATACTGAGTACACCAAATCACAAGTCTTTACACTTAAAACTTGGTTTTTCAAGCTAGAAAGACCGCTCTATTGTAACAAGAATTGTGATTTGGTGTACTCAGCGTGACAAAGCGTGATCGGGTTACACTTTACTTTTCCTGATTATTAAACCAGCGCACCAATCAATCAAACCAGCAGCAAAATAATTAAGGTTAAGTTTGAGCCTAATACGATAGAATTGCCGTTAGCATCCGACTCGGTGCCTCGGTCAGCTTTCTGCGGCCCCTCAATACTAATCGTTAATTGGGAAGCTGACTCAGCTGTACCTTTTCCGACGCTAAGTATAGTGTAACCCAACTCAGGTTCAAAGGAAGCATTTGCTGTCCAGCTTTTGTCAGCAACAGCCTGCTTGTACCATTTCACAATTGCAGCATAACTATCGGTGCTGGTAAACGTACTTATTTTAGGGCCAATGGTTGAATCGTCCTTAATCCGAACCGCCCCAGGGTAAATCGGTAAACTGACCTCATTACCCTTGTTTGCCGCTACACTACTTTTTAGGTCGCTGGCTCGGCTAGTCTTTTCTCAGGCGGTTAGTATTTTCTGGGTCAGTGCGGTTAATGTTTCGACCCCCTTATTGGGAGTTAGCACCACTAATAGCGCCAATTTACCTTTCAGGGTACTAAGTCCTACCAGAAAGAAAGATGAGTCTCCAACACCAGGAACCGCCTCGGCATTGAGAGCTTTGGAATTTCTCTCGAAATCAGCTTGGGATTCCCCCGTGATAGAAACCTGGACACTAAGGCCGCCGGAATTGCTGGTGTAATCGCAATTAGCCCCGCCAAATTCCCCTAAAGCATCTCTGGCGGCATCTACCTCAACTCCCGTCCCACCTATGCTGGCGGCAACCTCATCTTTGGTTAGCAAGGAACAGATGTGGATTGTAGCAACAGTCCCCTTTGCCGCAGTTGCCACCGATTTTGGAGTGGTTTTGGAGGATGGCACGGTAGTAACTGCTTTAGTCTGTCCCTGACTTGTGCCACTACCAGAGCCGAAAACTTGACCACCAACCGCCGCTGCTCCTTGAGACGCTACAGGAGTGTTCTGGTCGCCGCAAGCCGTAAGTGCCAGCGTCAGGATGATACCCAGGATTAAAGCTGGCGGCAGCATCACAGTGAACTCGAAACCGCAAGTGCGATGGAAATTACTCTTAAACATTTTATTGAGTCCCTCTTTCTCTACAATTGAATTACACCTAACTGTTGCAAGACACTCAGCATATTTATGCTAATCCATTGCTCGACATATTTACCTTTAGTCAGGCGGCTTATCGTAACTCCGCCCCAGCTAACTCTTTTCCCGGTGGGCGGTATAACTGGCAAATCGAGATGGTAAATGCTACCTAGTTCACCCCGATGAGTACCGCTTGCCGTCCATCGAGTGACAATTTTATCTTCTTCCGCAATCTGGTCTTCAATTAAAAGGTTATAACTCCAATCTATCAGGTTTTGTAGGGTTTGCTGGCGTGGTAGCGCGGTTCGATTTCCATTTTTGAACAACTGAAAGCGGTCTTCCAGGCGAGCAGCGATTTGTTCGACTTCTAAACTACGCATCCTGGCGGCGGCTAACTCAAGTGCCAGGGGAATACCATCAAGGCTCTGACAAATCTGAGCGATGGCCCGGCTATTTTGCGGCCTTAACTCGAAATCAGGCTGAACTGCTTTAGCTCGTTCCACCAAAAGTTGAACCGCTTCAGAACTTCGGAGGCTTTCAAAGAGGCTATCCGGCTTTGAGGTTAGGTCAGAATAAGCTGTTGCGAAAGGGAGGGAAAGAGGCGGAGTTTGCCAAATAGTTTCACCGATAATCCCAATTCCCTCCCGGCTGGTAGCCACAATCTTTAGATTCGGACAGCTATTTAGCAGGCTCTGGCATAAACTGGCACTTTCCTCAATCAGGTGTTCACAATTATCGAGAATCAAAAGGATATTTTTAGGTTTAAGATAATTTATCAAAGTTGAAAGCATGGGTTGAGAGAGTTCTTCTTTTAGATTAAGCGTTTCGGCAATTGATAGCGTAATTAGAGTAGGTTCGGTTAAAGCGGCCAACTCTACCAGCCAAACTCCCTGCTCAAACCTATCAAGCACCGCTTCTGCCAGGTGCAAAGCCAACCGAGTTTTACCCACCCCGCCAATGCCGATTAAAGTTAAAAGACGAGTAGATTTAAGCAGGTTTTTGAGATTAGCCAGTTCTTGCTGGCGACCAACAAAGCTGGTTAGCGGGGTTGGTAGGTTTGTGATTTCTTGATTGGCTGAGTTGTCCATATAACAATAACTTCAGGGATCCACTATCATATTTTAAATGTTTTTAGGGGAGGTGATTTTTGATAGTTTTTTCTTAGGGTAAGTCTTTGAGACAGCTTTGTAAGATATTATCCGGTTTGTTATACAACGAAGCCTTGCAGAATGAGGAGGCAAAAAGACCCAATCCAGACGCGAGCGTTACAAACTAAATTCATTAAGCTCTGAATAGGCTCTAAAAGATTAGATGGCAACGCTCAAGCCTATAAAAGTATAGAACTTAGTCATTTATCAACCTTTCTTATAAGGATAAGTATACCACACTGGAGACCCGAGAGCATTCTTTTCCGGGGGCAAACTTTACTATGACCCTTTAATCTAACCAGCTAATTTCTTTTTGGCCTCGTTAGGTTTCATTACGGATTACAAGGGTTTAAGTTTGTTTTCAATTCATCCTTCACAATCTATACTCTTTACTGCTGGCTTTAATTTCCCCCCAGAAAAGAATGCTCTCATATAAAGCCGTACCTCAACCAAAGAACCGAGGCTCTTAATTACGACGGGATGAGCCGGGTAGTCGCCACTTTGCTTACCCAACATTTCCCCCAGGTGGAATTTGTGCCGATGTGTGGTCAGCTTACCGACCACGCTACCGGCAAGGGGATAAGCTGGCATGTCTGGCTCAATCTCGGCTACGGCTGGTTGATTGACTACAAGGCGCGGCGCTGGCTCAGGGACAGAACCCAAGAAAGAGAAGCTGAAACCGCCCAGGCTGAGGCCGAGGCTGGGGTGCAGCGAGTACCAGATGGCCTATTCCACCAAATCCAACTATCCTGATTTCGCCTACCAGGGCGAGGATTGGCGAGATTTCACTAATATCATTGTTTTGAATGATGCGCTTTTCGCCGAGCTAACCCAACAGCCGGACGAAGCCAACCCAACTCCTGATTGAGCAAGTCTACCGGGCTAATCTGGAACGGCATCGGAATCACAAGCCTGAGCAGGAGACTGAGGCTGGGGTTGAGGCTAAGGGAGAATAGAAAACTCCAGCTCCATGACCCCTTCACCTAAAATAATAGTGAGTTTCTCCAATACCGTCCGACTAACTTGCTTCGAGTAGCCCCGTTCAATTCTCCCGTACTTCTGCTCGGTCATCCCCAGCCGCCAGGCAATCTCGGCCTGGGTCACTCCCTGGGCCAGCCGGAGTTGCTTTAGCCTATCGCCGGGGCTGCCCGGCGCAGCGTTAAAAGGCTGGCGGTGATTATAACTTTCGGCAGCATACGGCGCGGGCCAGTCTATTGCCGCCAGTCCTTCTTCTTTTTCGGCTTTCGTCTCGGCTTTGGTGCTGGCGACGGTCTCGCCCTCAACGTCAGTGCGGGCCTCGCCCTGGCCCCCGGCTCCACCAGGCGCTAAAACTAAGGCCGCCGCCAGCCTTTCTTTTACTTCTGTCCCTGGAACGCGCTCCCCCCGTTCCAGCTTGACCAGAGTGGACATGGAAATTTGAGCCAACCGCGAGAGTTCGCTCTGGCTCATTCCCCGACTTAGCCTCAACTGCTTGAGCCTGTTCCCTTGTTCAGCATACTTGAATAGGCTGGTTGTTGGTGTTGTTGGTTCTGATACTTTCATCTTAATATTTCCTCGATTCCTCAATTATTTTTATTCACTTGCTTACTTGCGGGCCTGTAGGCGTAGGTGTGCGGACGAATTTACAGGCGAGGCGCTTTGTGCCTCAGTGACTACTCCACATCTCCACATTCATTATGCTTCATTATACAACTAATGTTAATAGTACATATTGGCTATTATGCTACTAATGTTATTTGTGTAAGATATAGGTATAAGAACGAACGACAAAAAGCAAACTTATAGATAGAAGGAGTTGTTAGGAAAATGGGCTGTTGGAATCAAACTTGTGGCTTTAGCCAGTTGCCAATCGGATATAGCGAAGAAGATAAACTACAGCCCCGCGTCGTTGGCTTCGCCGAAGGCAACCAGGGTGCTTTTCATCCTTCGCTCTTGAAAAAGATTGGTAAAACCTACACCGAAGGGTCGGCTTGCATGATTGTCGCCCTCGATTGGGACGGGGTGAATATTCCGTACCGGGGCAATGTAATAGTCAACCAGGACGGAACTTTCTTCAAGCACGGGTCAAGGGAACTATGGGTGAGAGCAGGCTACAGCCAGAGCGCCACCGTCCATTGGCCCGGTGCAAAGGCCCGCGCCTTACAACTGATAGAAAGTGCTATCTACTTGCGCGAGGCCGGAGTATCCAGCGCCGGGTCTGCCATCTTGAGGATTCACAATGGTAGAGCCAGAAAACGGGTCTTACGCAAATTTAGTGGTAAGCATTACCGAGAAAGTATGGTGGTAAATTTAGTGTTGGCGAATTCAAGCTGATTTAAGCCGTTTTTGCTTGGCTGATTTTCCTCCACCACTAAAATTGCGTAAGAACCCAGAAAACAACGCCTTGTGTCAAAAAGATAGCAATCTTTCATTATTAAACCGCTGCCCTGCTACTCTTGCTTAACCAGCTTTGCTGATGCTGCTGGAATTCCTCCTTCGTAGTAGATTGACATTAGTGTAGTGCTGTAGATTTTAGTCAGACTGTAACCGATACCCTACGCCTGGTTCAGTTAAAATATAACGAGGGCGGGCTGGTTCAGTTTCTAACTTGTGTCGGAGTTGCCCCATGTAGACGCGCAAGTAATGGGTTTCCTCGGCATAACCTGGCCCCCACACTTCGCGTAAAAGCTGGTTGTGGGTCACTACTTTTCCGGCGTGCTTCACTAACGTTCCAAGCAGTTTGTACTCAATTGGCGTAAGGTGAACTTCCTGGTCGGCTATAAACACCTGTCGTCGGTTTAAGTCTACCTTTAATTCGCCGCTGGTATAGATAGGGGAAGCTTGCTCGGCCTCGCTTCTTTGAGCGTGGCGCAAAGCTACTCGTAGCCGGGCTAAAAGTTCCGCTACTCCAAATGGTTTAGTTAAATAATCGTCCGCCCCGGCATCCAGGGCGGCTACTTTGTCCTGCTCCTGACCCCGCGCCGAAAGGACAATAATCGGCAAGGCCGTCCACTCCCGTAGTCGGCGGGTTACTTCCAGACCGTCAATATCCGGCAAACCCAAATCAAGGATAATTAAATCTGGCTGAAAAGTTGCGGCTTTGGTTAGCCCTTCCTCGCCGGTGAGAGCTTCTTGCAGACGGTAGTTATGGGTACTTAAAGAAGCCCGCAAAAAGCGGCGGATTTGCGCCTCATCTTCGATTATTAGAATTACTGGGCCTTCTACCATTTTAGTCCACGCCTTTTCAATTTGACAGGTTTTCAAGCTCAGGTGGACGACCTTCCAGCGGCAAAGTGAAACTAAAAATCGCACCACCGCCGGGTCGGTTCTCCGCCCAAATGCGCCCGCCGTGTGCTTCAACAATCCCCCGGCAGATGGTGAGACCCAGACCCGCCCCACTTCCGCCATTATTAGCAGGTTTAGCCCGGTAGAACTTGTCAAAAATTCGTTTCTCGTCGCCCGGTGTCAGCCCCAACCCTCGGTCTGAAACGGCTACCGTCACCTGCTCAGGTTGAGCAGAGGCGGAAATTTCAATCGGGCTATTAGCGGGGGTATATTTTAGGGCATTTTCCAGTAGATTTATTAAAACCTGTTCGATTAGCACCTCGTCCAAAGGAATAAGCGGCAAATTCGGTGGCAGTTTAACCTGAATAGAATGCGACGCGCTCAGGGTTGGGGTGGTGTTTTCAAGGCGGGTCAGGACTGTACCAACCACCTCTTCCAGTGGTTGCCACTCCTTTTTCACCTGGACGGCACCCGACTCCAACCGGGTCATATCCAGTAAATTGCTGACCAAGCGGTTCAAACGCCCGGCCTCCTCATAAATTGCATTAAGTAATTCGCGGCGGGTGTCCTGGCTTAAACTTTTGCCATCCTCTAATAAACTGCTGGCCGCCCCGGTAATGGTGGCTAAAGGTGTTCGTAAATCGTGGGAAACCGAACTTAACAGGGAATTACGCAGTTGCTCGGTTTCGATTTGCACCTGTGAACGGCGGGTTTCCTCGGTCAGGTAATCGCGCTCAATCGCCAGCGCAGTTTGACTGGCGAAATTCTCCAAAAGGTGCAACTGTTCCGGGCTAATTAAGTGGTTCTTGGGGTTAAGGCCAAGTGCCAGCACCCCAACGGTGCGTTGTGAAGCCACCAGGGGCAGGTAAAGTGCCTGCGCCCCCGGCAAAGTGTCAGTTCCCTGCCCGGCCATCTGTCCGTGTTCGTAAACCCAACCCGTCACCGCTAACTCAGCCTCATCTTGTATAAAAGCTGGGGGGCTATCTTCGCCAGCTTTAAGTTTTCCGTCAAGATTGGGTAAGAGTAGAGCTACTTCGCTATCAAAGATTTGCTTGAGATGGCGTACCGCAATCGTCCGCAATTGCTCCTGACCGCGAGTGCGGGCTAGTTCCCGGCTCATCGAATAAAGGGCGGCAGTATGGCGTTCACGCTGCCGCGAAGCTTCGGCCTGCAAGCGAATTTGCCCGGTCAGACTGCTAATTAAAATCGCCACTACTAACATTACCCCGAAAGTGACAAAATATTGGGTGTCTGAAACGGCAAAAGTCAGGTAAGGCGGGACATAGAAAAAATCAAAAGCGGCTACTGCCAGAATAGAAGCCACAATAGACGGGCCACGCCCAAAGCGAACCGCGATTAGCACCACCCCCAATAGATAAAGCATAATCAGGTTTGACCGTTCCAGCAAGGGGTAAATTAGTTGCGCCAGCACGGTACACGCCGCTACTACCAGTACTCCCCAGCCGTAGCTAGACCATTTGCTAGTACGTTGCAGGCGGCGTGGTGGCAAACTTTCACTATCATCAAACTCGCCGTGAATAACGTAAACATCAATCAGACCGCTTTTTCGTACCAGGGTGTCTACCGTTGAGCCGAATAAAAGCTCTTTCCAGCGTGGGCGACCCGGTTTGCCGACGACAATTTTGGTAGCGTTGCGGGTGCGGGCATAATTCAGGATTTCTTCGCTAATCGTGCTACCGCTTAGGGTCACAGTTTCAGCCCCTAGTTGTTCGGCCAACCGCAGGGTTTGTGTCAGACGGTCACGTTTGTAGTCAGGCAAACGAAGTTGGGCGGGAGTTTCGACATAAGCGACAATCCACCGCGCTTTCAGTCGAGCGGCCATGCGGCGGGCGGCGCGTACCAGTTGAATTGAAGCCGGGTCAGCACTGACACAGACCAGAATACACTCGTTAACCGGCCAGGTGTTGGCAATTGCGTGGTCGCGCATATAGCTTTGCATCTGGGCATCCACCCGGTCAGCGGTAGAACGCAAAGCTAATTCGCGCAAAGCAATCAAATTACCTTTGCGAAAGAAGCTGTTAGTAGCTTGCTCGGCCTGCTGGGGAACGTAAACTTTGCCTTCTTTGAGACGGCGCAACAAATCATCGGGCGGCAAATCAACCAGTTCCAATTCGTCGGCCTGTTCGATAAAAGAATCGGGGACAGTTTCGCGCACAATAACGCCGGTAATCTGAGCCACTACATCATTCAGGCTTTCGAGGTGCTGGACGTTTACGGTAGTGTAAACATTAATTCCGGCTTCGAGCAGTTCGTCCACATCCTGCCAGCGTTTGGCGTGGCGCGAACCGGGCGCGTTAGTGTGCGCCAGTTCGTCTACTAAAATTAAAGTCGGACGGCGTGCCAGAGCCGCATCTAAATCAAACTCGCGTAAAACCGTTCCCCGATACTCCACCATCTTAACCGAAAGTTGCTCCAACCCGGTTAGCAAGGCTTCGGTTTCAGTCCGCTTGTGCGTTTCAACATAACCGACTACCACCGCGATGCCCTGGTTGCGTTGAGCATGGGCGGCTTCCAGCATCGCATAAGTTTTGCCGACCCCGGCTGCCGCCCCGAAGAAGATTTTTAGTTTACCGCGTTGCTGGCGGGTTTCCGCCGCCTGCACCTGGGCCAGCAACGCATCCGGGTCAGGTCGAGACATTACCAAACCACCTTTAACTAAGAGCGGATTAGGCTCTAGCGTAAATTGTCTAACGCTAAATTTAATTTTAGCACGTTTACGGTTGGTTCACCCAAAACGCCTAATTGCCGATTTTCGGTGTACTGGCTGATTAGCTGTCGCACCCGGTTTTCATCCAATCGTCGTGCCTGAGCTACCCGACGTATCTGATAATCAGCCGCCGCCGGGCTAATCTGCGGGTCAAGGCCACTGCCCGAAGCGGTTACGAGGTCTACCGGGATAGGCGCGGTATTATTAGGGTCAGCCGCTTTCAAAGCGTCAATTCGGGCTTTGACCGCATCCAGCAATTTGGAGTTGGTCGGGCCGATATTCGAGCCGGACGACGCGCTGGCATCATAGGGAAAAGCCGCCGTCGCTGAGAGCCGACCCCAGAAATACTTCGGGTCATCGAAGTTCTGACCAATAAGTTCTGAACCAACCGCTTTGCCGTTTTGCTCCATCAGGCTACCGTTAACTTGTTTGTTAAATGCGACTTGCCCAATTCCGGTTACAACCAGGGGATAAATTACCCCGGTCAAAAGTGTTAATAACCCCAGCATCACCAGAGCCGGACGGATTTGTTTAAGCATGTTTAATACCTCTATCTTTATAATATTTTTCTGCAAAATTCGGCTAGGCCAGCCCCAACACCGTCAAAATCAGGTCAATAATTTTAATCCCGATAAACGGCACGATTAGCCCGCCCAACCCGTAAATCAGCAAATTATCGCGCAGTAGCCGCGCCGCCGGGATTGGCCGATACTTTACGCCCCGCAGGGCCAGCGGTATCAGAAAAATGATAATCAGGGCGTTAAAGATTACCGCCGAAAGTATCGCGCTGTTAGGCGAAGTCAGCCGCATGATATTCAAAGCGTTTAGTTCCGGGTAAGTGCTGGCAAAAGCTGCCGGAATAATGGCAAAATATTTGGCAATATCGTTTGAGATGCTGAAAGTAGTTAACGCGCCCCGTGTCATCAGCAATTGCTTACCGATTTGAACAATCTCGATTAATTTAGTCGGATTAGAGTCCAAATCAACCATATTACCCGCTTCTTTAGCGGCTTGCGTGCCGCTATTCATCGCCACTGCGACATCGGCCTGGGCTAAGGCAGGGGCATCGTTGGTGCCGTCCCCGGTCATGGCGACCAATCTACCGCCCGCCTGAGTTTCTCGAATCAATTTTAGCTTGGCTTCGGGCGTGGCCTGAGCCAGAAAATCGTCTACCCCGGCTTCGGCGGCAATCGCGGCGGCGGTAAGCGGATTGTCGCCGGTAATCATAATGGTCTTGATGCCGATGCGCCTTAGTTCGGCAAAGCGTTCTTTGATACCGCCCTTGACAATATCCTTGAGTTGCACCACCCCCAACACCCGGTTATTTTCGGCCACCACCAGCGGTGTACCACCGGCTTTAGCAACCGTATCAACGTTGTTTCGCACCGTCGCGGGAAATTGTCCGCCCAAGTTCTGCACATAAGCTTCGATAGAGTCAGCTGCGCCTTTGCGGACGTGCCGCCCATCTAAATCTACCCCGCTCATGCGGGTTTGCGCTGTAAACGGCACAAAGGTTGCCCCCAATTCGTGAACATTGCGCTCACGGATGTTGTACTTTTCCTTCGCCAATACGACAATGCTGCGGCCTTCCGGCGTTTCGTCGGCCAGCGAAGAAAGTTGCGCGGCATCAGCCAGTTCGCGCTCACTTACCCCGTCCGCAGGCAGAAAGGCCGTCGCTTGGCGGTTGCCCAGGGTAATCGTACCAGTCTTATCTAGCAGCAGTACATCTACATCGCCCGCCGCCTCGACTGCCCGACCCGAAGTGGCAATCACATTCGCCTGAATCATTCGATCCATTCCGGCAATCCCGATAGCCGACAGCAACCCACCAATCGTCGTCGGGATAAGGCAGACCAACAGCGCCACCAGCACCGTTACGGTAATCGGCGTACCTTTCCCGGCGGCTTCGACGCTGTACAGTGAGAAAGGCAGCAGCGTGACCGTAGCCAGCAAAAATATGATGGTCAGAGCCGAAAGCAAAATGTTCAGAGCGATTTCATTAGGAGTTTTCTGGCGTTTTGCTCCTTCCACCATACTAATCATGCGGTCTAAAAAGGTTTCGCCAGGGTTGGCCGTAATCCGCACCACTAGCCAGTCGGATAGCACCCGTGTACCGCCCGTGACCGCGCTGCGGTCTCCGCCACTTTCGCGGATTACTGGCGCACTTTCCCCGGTGATAGCACTTTCATCCACCGAGGCGACCCCCTCGATAGCCTCACCGTCACCGGGAATAAAATCGCCCGCTTCCACCAGCACCACATCATCTTTGCGTAAAGTCGCCGCCGAGGTAATATCGAAAGTCGCGCCGTAGTTAGGCTGACGCAACTTCTTGGCGTTAATATCGCGTTTGGCTTTGCGGAGCGACTCGGCCTGCGCTTTGCCACGTCCTTCGGCCATCGCTTCGGCAAAATTGGCAAATAAGACGGTAAACCAGAGCCAGACGCTAATTCCCAGAATAAAGCCCGCCGAAGCTTCCCCCGTCCCCAAAAGCGCCTGAATACCCAACACGGTAGTTAACGCGCTACCCACTTCAACCACAAACATTACCGGGTTGCGAAGCTGAACCCGCGGGTCGAGCTTTTTGAAAGCTTCCACAATCGCCCCACGTACCATCGAAGGCTCAAATAGGGGGCGGGCGTTGGCCTTAGTTTCAATTTGCATTGACATCGTTCTCGATCCTATCTCCTCAGCTTTACTTAAAAAGCTGCAAATGTTCTACAATCGGCCCAAGTGCCAAAGCCGGAATAAAGGTTAAAGCACCGACCACAATCACCACTGCGATTAAAAGCGTCACAAAAAGCGGGGTATGGGTCGGTAAAGTACCCGACCCAACTGGCACAGTTTTTTTGCGGGCTAACGACCCGGCGATTGCCAGCACAGGAATAGTTAGCCAATAACGCGCAAAGAGCATCGCAAAACCGAGCGCAATATTGTAAAACGGGTTGTTGGCACTTAGTCCAGCAAAGGCACTCCCGTTGTTGTTCCCCGCCGACGAAAAAGCGTAAAGGATTTCGCTAAAGCCGTGTGCGCCGGGATTAGCAACCGCCGCTTTTCCGGCTGGCACGACTACCGCGATAGCCGTCCCAATCAACACAACTAAAGGTGGTATCAGAATTACCAGCGAAGCCATCTTCATTTCAAAAGCCTCGATTTTCTTACCCAGATATTCGGGCGTGCGTCCGACCATCAGGCCAGCTACAAACACTGCCAGAATTGCGAAAATGAGCATTCCATACAGACCCGAACCAACTCCACCAAAAATTACTTCGCCCAGTTGCATTAGCCACATCGGGACAAGCCCGCCCAGTGGGGTGTAAGAATCGTGCATGGAGTTAACCGAGCCGTTTGATACCGCAGTGGTAGCCGTCGCCCAAATCGCCGAATTGACGATACCAAAGCGCGCTTCTTTGCCTTCCATGTTGCCGCCCGGCATTATGTCGCTGGCACTTTGGTTTACACCTAATTGCGACAGGAGGGGGTTGCCACCCTGTTCCGCCGTCACCGTTACTGCCAGTAGCGCGACAAAAATAATGGTCATGGCGGCTAGTACCGCCCAACCCTGCCGGACATCGCCGACCATTTTGCCAAAGGTGTAGCATAATGCCGCCGGAATGAGCAACAGCGATAGCATCTCAACCAGATTGGAAAGTGGCGTTGGATTCTCGAAGGGATGGGCCGAATTGACATTAAAGAAGCCGCCACCGTTTGTGCCAAGTTGCTTGATGGCAATTTGGGAAGCTGCCGGGCCAAGTGCAATGACCTGTTGCACCACATCCTGATTGTTCGCATCTTTGGTAGTTTGTACTAAACTAACTGATTGGTAGCTGTTGAAAGTTTGCACTACCCCTTGCGACATCAACACTATTGCAACCAACAAAGAAAGCGGTAGCAAAATGTAAAGCGTGCTGCGAACCATATCTACCCAAAAGTTACCGATAGTCTGGATTGAACGCCCGCGGATACCGCGAATCAGAGCAACCAGTACCGCCATGCCAGTGGCCGCCGAAATAAAGTTCTGAACGGTCAGACCAACCATTTGAGTTAGATAGCTCATCGTAGTTTCGCCGCCATAGCCTTGCCAGTTGGTATTAGTAGCAAAGCTAACCGCCGTGTTAAACGACGAGTCGGGCGAAACCGCGCTCAATTTTTGCGGGTTGAGTGGTAGCACCCCTTGGATTCTTTGCAGCAAGTAAACAACCAGCAAGCCAGCCAGATTAAATAGCAAAAGAGCCACGGCATAAACTTTCCAGTTCATTTCTTCCTGGGGCTTGACCCCACTCAAACGATAAAAGAACCGTTCCACCGGACCAAACACCCGGTTAAGACCGACTGATTGCCCCTCATAAACCCGCGCCACGTACAGGCCGAGTGGCTTGACCAATAATAGCAGAATTAGCAGGTAAAGCCCGATTTGAATAAAGCCAGTAGTTGTCATGCGAACCACTCCGGTTTAAGTAAAGCCACTACCAGATAAACCAGCAGGGCCAGGGCGATTACTGCCCCAATTACATATAACAGATTCATATTTTTGCTTATTCCACTTCGCTTTCTTACTTTATTTAACTTCCAGCCGTTCACACAATTTAATCAGACCCCACGAAAGACCAAAGAAACCTAACGCGAGAGCCAGGTAAAGCAAATCTAACAAAACATCCACTACAATCACCTCCTCAAATTAGTTAGTATTATCTTTCACAGAGCTATTAAACCTTATAAAAGGTCAAGAATATATCAAAAAACCAGGGTGAGGCATCAAGAAAGTATAAAGATTTTGACGCTTATCTGGCCGGGGTTTACACTCGAGCCGGACGGGAGTTAAGTGAGTTCAGGTTAAAGGTCGCACCCAGCACTAACCAAACCTTGCATTGGTTCTCCACTTTAAGTGAGGTAGTGCTGGATGAGAGCGTGTCCGACCCGGATTTAAGGAAGGCAATTTACGCCTGACTACCGGCTGACCAACTAAAGAAAGCCCTCCAAGAATGCCAAAAATTGACCCGGCCCCTCGACGACAACTAATTCGATTTCCTGGCCGAACGCTACAGTAAAATTCGTGAATTTGCTCCCAAATTCCTCCAGACCTTAAACTTTCAGGCGAACGTGGCAACCAAGCCCCTGCTTGAAGCAATTGAATTACTGCGTGGTCTTAATCGCGAGAATAAACGAAACGTCCCTGGCAGTGCGCCCCTTTCCTTTGCTAATGGTAAGTGGGAACCGTATCCTATCAAAAAGTCGGGGCTAGTACAATAAAGACTAGCGCGGTATAATAGGCCGATGTTAGAAGAAATTGACCCTACTACAATTGAAGATGCTGCTACGCGGGCCTTAGTTATAACGCTACTAAATCTCCTGGAGAACGCTTTGCAGCAAGTGCAAGCGCTCAAGGAAGAAAACCAACGCCTCAGAGATGAGATTAACCGTCTCAAAGGCGAACAGGGTAAGCCGGAGGTGCAACCTAACACCCCAGCCACTAACTATTCGAGTGCCGCCTATACCCGCCCGCCTAAAAAGAGCCGCCTCAAAGATGATAAAGATGATAAAGGTAAAAAAGCTAAACTTAGCATCACTCGCACTGAGAAACTCACCCTCGACCGCCACTTATTATAATGGAGCCAGGAATTTGGACAATCAGATAGCCAATTTTTAAGTGAGAAAAGTAAGCCAATGGAGAAAAATCGTCAGACCTTTAGCCCTAAATTTAAGGCTGAAACTACCCTCGAAGTCTTACGCGAACAAAAGAGTATGAGCCAGATCGCCGCCGAACGTAACGTCCATCCTAACCAGTTAAGCCAGTGGAAAAAGCTCGCTTTAGAAGGTTTGCCGGTGCTATTCGAGAAAGGCGAGGGTGGT
>JBBQXW010000147.1:0-16405 GCA_038209275.1 Chloroflexia bacterium
TAGCGGTCAGTTGAGTCTGTTCGATTTTGCTGAACCGATTATAGTAGAAGAAACCCCTGCCGAAGCGGAGTTAAAGCCAGTAGTGTTGCCCGAAGTAGCGCCGCTCTCGCGCTTGCAACGGCTACGAAATCAGTTTACGGCACTCGGTTTTTACACAATCGAACATCCGCTCTGGCAACAACTTCAGCCCGGCAGCCCCGATAATTCGCGCTCCGATACTCTCACCTTGCAAGAAGTAGTAACGAAGGCCAAACAGGAAGAACAGGGAGTCGGCGAAACCTTTACGCTGGCGGGAATGGTGGTCGGGCTGCGCCGCTTGCCGTTTACCGAGGAAGGGCAGGGACAGGAGCTAACTATTGTCCGACTGGAAGATTGGACAGGCCAACTCGAACTATTAATTCCACCTACTCTCAAATTCAGCCTGGAACTGGCGGAGGGAATTGCCTTGACCGCGCTGGCCCGGCGGCTGAAAACCAATCCTGCACCGCAAGAGCGCCCGGTGCTGGTCGCCGAAGCAATTACTACTTACCCGGCAGAAGGCCAGCTAATTGCGAATGACCAGGATGCCGCCGACCTCGCCGCACTCGAAAGCAGTCTGGCGGAGAGCGACGTACCGTTGCCATCGGGCAACGAACCACCCGGCGGCGATGATAGTTGGGCGACCAGCCTGTTCGCCGATTTGGGAGTGATTGAGCCAAAACCCGCTACCCCGACCAACCCACTTCAGGAGGCAGCAAACCGTAATCGCTCTGGCGGCAGGACTGGAGGAACGTCACGTAACGCTCCACCGCCGCGTTCCCTGGCTCAGTATGTCCACATCAAGCTCGATTTGAGCGGCGATGATACGTTGGATAATCAAAAATTTAACCAGCTTAAAAATTTGTTGCGCCAATTTCCCGGCGACGCGATGGTCTATCTTTATTTGCGCTGGCCCGATGGCGAAACTGACCGCCTGCAACCCCAGAGCCTCAACGTCGCCTACAGCCCCGAATTTGCCGCCCAGGTCAGGCAACTGCTCGGCGGCAATAAGGATACCGTAACTTTCGAGGAAAGGTAAAAGACACAAGTAGTAGCAATTGATGGTCTTTAACTTTTAAATGCATGTATGGATGATGGTTTCGTAGGGGCGAATCGCATACGCCCGCTTGATTTGGCTGTGTGTACACGGGCGTATGCGATTCGCCCCTACTGGCATACCTGGTTTATTTTGTTAAATTTCATCAATCGCTACTACTTTATAACCTGCCGCTCCGAAAAAATCAACAAGTTATATATTCAATTCCATCTGTGTGCATCTGTGGCTATCCGTGTTCTTTCCTCGTTCCTCCTTCCTCCCTTTTTCTCCCCTTTTAAGCTGGCATCACCCTAAAGCATGTGCTATCATGACAGCAGAAAAGGGTGTTAGTCAGGTGAACCGAGCAGGAGGAGGCGGTCAGGTTTGTCAGATATTTTGATAGTGCTGGCCTATGAAACGGGTATGATACTCTTTTTAGCCGGGCTGACCCAGCGGATTGGTCGTCGCCGCGACCTCTACCGCGAGTTTGATGGCTTTTATTTCCTCAAGTGGTCGTTGGGGTTAGCAGCCCTGACCCAAATCGGTTTTGTGACGCTGGTTTCGGTTCTTTTCCACGATAAACACGCGCTGGCAGTTTCGCTGACGGCGCTGGTCGGTATACCAGGCTGGCTCGTGATTGGTGGCTGGATGCAATGGAATTTCTTCCGGCGCTATAAACGTCTGTCCAACCTGATTCGGCGATTGGAGCGCATGACCGATGCCGAACGCGCCATCCAACTTGAAAATCTTCCGCCCGAAATCTTCAGCCAGCTACCCGGCGATTACCGTTTCGTCAGCCGCTCGGACGAGACGTAAATAGTTTTGAGTTTTGAATTAGGGACGGAACACAGAGGACACAGAGGAAAATTTAAAGTAATTACTCAACCTGAGCTACAAATTCACCACGGAGGCACGGAGGAACACGGAGTTAAGGTTAAAATTTAAACTTTCTCCGTGTTCCTCTGTGCCTCCGTGGTGGACTAATTACAATTTAAAAGTAGGTTTCTCCGTGCCTCCGTGGTGAATTTCTTTCTGGTGTGAAGTAGTTGCGGTTAGAGAGGAAGATAATCCTGAAATTTGAGAATGTGAAGGCTTTTGAAGAAGAGTTGACGCTGAGTGCGACGTTGCAACCGACGGCGCATTTTACTTTTGCCAACTCGGTCAATTCGCTACGGCAGAGCGGCGCGACGGATGTGCTGGATAGTTTTGGGCCGGAAAACGAGTGGGTCGAGCGCCCGGTGAAGCTGAACGGGCGAGCTTTTCTGTTGCGCCTGACCGGGCTTGCCAGCACGCCCGAAGTGCCGCTACTTTCGCTCTCGCTACGGGCCGATGATGAAGCCGAAACGCTGCCAACCGAACAAGACCTGGAAGCAGCCTCGGAATGGGCCAACCGGCGCTTCTGGCTGGATGTAGAGATGGAAGCGGTACGGGAAGCACTTTCGGCAGATGAATATGGCGAGGGGCTGATAGCGCGATATTGGCCTGCGCGTCCGGCAAATTTACCAAGTGCCTGGGAAGGGTTGCTCAAAACCGTAATAAGCGTGCAGATTTATCCCGGTTTAGCCGTTCGTTTGCAACAATCTTTGCTCGATTTTTATGGCGAACGGGTGCGCTTTGATGGCAAGGAATATCACTTTTATCCAACCGCCGAGCGGTTGGCCTCAGTTTTGCCGGAGGATTTGCTGGGCTTGCGTTTCAGTCGCCAGAAAGCCCGCTATGTACCGGGCATCGCCGAGGCGGTAGTAGCAGAGCCAGAAAAATTCGACTGGGAACGGTTGCGCCAATCGCCCAGTACTGCCGCCGTCGCCACACTGGACGAATTGCCGGGTGTTGGCCCCTGGACGGCGCATTACGTCGCCATGCGCGGCTTGCCCCACCTCGATGTATTCGTAGATGAAGAAGGTTTACGCAAAACGCTCGGTTCGGCCCATGACCGCCGCGCCACCTTATCTTCCGAAGAAGCCGCCAAACTGATGACGGTGTATGCGCCCTACCGTAGTTTCGCCTGTTATTACACTTATATGCTAATGTACGTGGCCTAATTTCCCTTTTATTTATTTTAAGGGTTTGAATTTTTTTGCAAAAAAATTCAAACCCTTAAAATAAATAAAAATAGCCCCTGTCTCAAAAAATCTTGAGACAGAGGCTATTTTTGGGTTGTAAAAGCGGGAGATTGCCCGACCCTGCCATAGCAACGGCGCAATTGCGTGCGCGTTCAGCCTGAGTAATTCAAGCCCCGCCAGGGAGAGCCTGCCGAAATATTTTTTCCACAGCTAAAGCTGCTCTGCGCTCGTTTGGTTTGAGGCAGAAGGAGTTAGTCTAAATTCAAATAGAATTCACGGTATTGACCAGAATATGTAGTGTAGCGTGCTGCTCTGTCAGAAACAGTCTGAAAGAATATGCAAACAATGATTGTACATATTTGACTAATCATAGTTTAGCTTTTATTGGAAGTTTAACAAGAGCAAAATGGTACCATAGAGTATGGTACTATAGTACAAAAGTTGGTTTCAAAGAGCGACAAATCTCAATATATTGAGATTTGTCGCTCTTTGAAACCAACTTTTAAAAGAAGTTTTATTACAACAAGCCTGAAGCCAACCATTCCTCGCGACGGGCCGCTAGAGATAGTGCTTGTTTTGGATTACGCTTTTTCAGAGAGTTGTACAGGCTGGTCTGGCGCTTTTCGCCGAGCTTTTGATACAGGGTGCGGTAGAGTGCTTCGCGGCTGAAAATCAGGTAATCCAGCGCCCAGTTCCGAATTCCTTTCAATCCTAGCACTTCCAGTGTAAAGGGAAAGACACGCGGGTAGCGCCAGGCAGTTGTCAGGATAATGCGGTTATAATCGCGCCAGCCGATTCTGTCCTGGAAGAAGCGGCGGGTTAGGGCCGGGCCGATGTGCTGCAAGGTGGAGCAAAAGACGTTCATCATGCGATTTACGTCGTTGGGGCGCTGGTCGGGACGGCTCGGCTGCATAAAGCGGCTAAAGACCCACACCTGGTTGATGTTGGTCTGGTGCGCCCCGATAGAGCGCAAATCTTTAGCTTCGAGCAAATCGTGCTTGAGCGCAAAATCGAGCAGGCGGGTCAGGCGCGGCAGATTGCGTACCTGCGAACCAAAGCCGCAAAAGGTCAGCGACGATTGGGGCGAAGTAGCATCGCCCACCGACAAAACCCCCCGCCGACTGGCGCTGCCGCCCGCCGGACGGTGGTGGCGGGCCGGAATAAAGCCATACACCGGCTTGAGGTGAGCAAAATCCTGGCCCAGCTTTTTATAAGTCGGTAATAGCTCGAAATAATCCTCGAACAAATCGAGCAAACCTTGCGAAGTGGCTCTTTCCGGCGCGACCAAATCATAATAAAACAGATAGGTCGTCATTTCGCCACCCTTGCCGGGGAAACCTTCCCAGATTAGCTGGCGCTTTTTCTGGGCGTGCGCCACGCTGATTAGCACATCACCCAGCGCCGGGTCTACCTCTTCCGAGCCTGTGCCGATTTGAAAACCTCTAGCGGTGCTGCCTACTGTCGGGCAAACGCCATCGAACGGTTTGCCGCCCTGCAACACCAGCGAAAGCGGCGAAATCGCCCCCAGCGCGTTCACAGTCAGGCGTGCGCCGTAGCGTTCAATGCGCCCTTCGCCGTCTGCTACTTCGACAACAGACCGCACCGGGCCACTCTCGGTCAGGTAAACCTTTTTGAAGGCCCGCAAGTCCAGCGCCACCCCGCCCGCCGCCTCGAATTTTTGGCGGGCCATTTTCAGTAGTGTGCCTAAATCAATCGCCACGTCTAGCACATGGTCAAGCCATAATTCCGCTTCCGACTCAGGAATATTTTTGCCGTAGAACTTCACCAGACCACGCTCGTACCGTCCGGCAACCGCTTGCTCTATTTCTTCCCGGCTGAACAATCCGGCCTCAACGAACTGCTGTAGCTCGTCATCCGAAATATTCCATTCGCGGTGGCTCGTCCCGACCCGGCGCTGGTCGAACACCAGCACTTTCCAGCCCATCCGCGCCATTACCGCCGCGCTGAACAGTCCCAGCACCCCACCGCAATAAACCAAATCAAAATCAGCGTTGGTCGGTGGCAAATCGCCCACACCCGGCACTTTCACCAGCACCTCACCCTCAATCGGTAGTTGCCCCTGCGCCACTTTCTGCCAGCGTTCTTCCAGCGCCGTAATATACTCAAGGTGAGTCAGACCGCCCTCCATTTGCCGCAGTGCCTCAATCGTGCGCGGATATTTCTGTTCCAGCCGCGCTGCCAGTTCCTCCCCGCCGGGCCGTTGTCCGCCTCCCGTCGCCAGCACCGCCTCCGCCACGCACGGCGCACAATCTACTCCATTTTCTCCCACTTTATTCTTCAAATCCTCAGACGAAATACTCACCCCTATTTCCTTCCTATCACAAAAATATTATAATAACCGCCAAGACGCAAAGAACGCCAAGACTTTATAAGTTCTCTCTATTTTTCTCCGTGTCTCCGTGTCTCCGTGGTGAATTTCCCTTTGCCTTGAGCAACTACAATCGTAAATCGTAAATCCTCAGCAGGTTGGTTCGCGAGTGACAGTATCCAGTTGGTGTAGCACGAAAAGCGTCTGGTTGGGATAACGGATTTTCAGGTCGGACGAATTTATGTCGGGCAAATCCAGCTTGTTTTCGTCCAGCGAAACCGCATCCAGCCCGTAGCGGACGTAATAGCAACGATTGCTCTGCTCCCGGTAAAATTCGAGCGGAAAAGCCGAGGCCGCCGCGTCCTGTTTGTAGCCCAGTCCCAAAAACTGATCCTGATAAAATTGCCGCACCTGCGCCAGCGTATCTTTCGTGGCATAAATGCGCCAGGCGTGTTTGTAAGCGGTAGTTACATTCGAGTCGCTGGCAATCAAGTTCGCCGATGGATAGGAATTTAGCACAGGAATATAAGTTTCCCAGTTTATCGTCTCCACCGACTTTGGCGCGAACTGAGTTATAACAAACACCAGCACCACCCCAGCCAATAGCACACACGCCAGCCCCGAAATTAGCGTCGCTTTGGCGGAAGCAGACAAGCCTTTCTTTTCCTTAACTGTAACTTCTATCTCTTTGCTCATAATCAAGTTAATCTCGAACGCTGAATTATTTTTCTGTCATCACCCGGCTTATTATAACCCTATTGGCTTTTTACTGCTTACAAAAGGCTACAATAGCGAGTGAATTGACACAAAAGGCCGACAGCTTATAATTAAAGCCGAAAACCAAAAACTAGAAACCAGAAACCAGAAATTAGAAATTAGAAACAGGAATAATAATGAACTCAGACGCACAGACACAAGCGCGAAAAATGGGGACGGCAGCCGTCTTTAGTCGGGCGGCGGAAACTTATGACCGGGTTGGGCCGCGCTTCTTTTCCTACTTCGGGCAACGGCTGGTCGAACTGACCCCGCTCCGCGCCAGAGCAAATGTTTTGGATGTGGCAACCGGGCGCGGTGCAGTGCTGTTTCCGGCAGCAGAAAAGATTGGGCCGGAAGGTCAGATAGTCGGGATAGACTTGGCGGAAGGGATGATAGAGCGCACCAGCGCCGAAATCAAAAGCCGGGGCGTGAGCAATGCGCGGGTGCAGCTAATGGATGCCGAGCAACTCGATTTCCCCGATGCTTCGTTCGATTTTGTGCTGGCGGGCTTCGCCCTCTTTTTCTTGCCGCAGGTAGCTAAAGCAGTAGCCGAGATTTATCGGGTGCTAAAACCGGGTGGCGTACTGGCAGCAACCAGTTGGGGCGCATCGGACGAACGCTGGAACTGGATAGCCGAAGTAGGCTTGCGCCCCGCGCCGAGTGGTCAGGTGCGACGGGTATCCCACGACAATAACTGGGAGTGGCTAGGGCCAGCCCTGACGCAAGCCGGATTCTTGAACCAACAAGTAATTAGCGAAGAAGCTGATTTTGCCTTTGCCAATGCGGATGAGTGGTGGGCTTCTGAATGGTCGCACGGAGCGCGAGGTTGTCTGGAACGATTGCAACCAGAAGCGCTCGAAAAAGCCAAAGCCGCCGCCTACGCCAAACTGCACGCCATCCAGCAACCCGACGGCATTCATCACCTCTACCGCGTGCTGTTCGGTTTCGCTACCAAACCTCTTGCTTAAACTATTTTTCTGTTAGCTTTTGAAAATTTTTGCAAAAAATTTTCAAAAGCTAACAGAGTTAATGGCTTGTGTTTCTCTGCGTGTAGGGTCAAGCCAACCCGGACGTGAACGTCCGGGTTGGCTTGACCCTGGCGCAAAAAATTGACGCACGCCCCTGCGTGTAAGCGAAAGCCCCATGATATATAATGTGAATGAGTGGGAGTTACTGATTTAGATGGAAGTAAAGGGAAGGCCATGACCACCGAAACAATTGTAGACATTGATTTAAAACGAGAATATACCGCCGAAGAATTTATTCAACTGGAAGACGATGGCAATCGCTACGAACTAATTGAAGGGAAGCTTGTTATGTCGCCAGCACCCACCAACGAACACGCCAAAATTAGCGATGATTTGCTTATGGAGCTTAAACTTTTTCTCAAGGCTAATCCTGGCCTCGGCGAGGTAAGGTCGCACGCTGGCTTTAATATTGGTCAAAAACCCAACGGCAAGGATAATGTGCCTGAGCCTGACCTGGGCTTTATTATTGCCAGTCGAGTGCCGACCACAGACGATAACTATCTGCCCTACCCCGATTTAGTGGTCGAGGTCTGGTCGCGCACCAGCGACCTGGATCGCCCTTCCCGACTCAGAAAAGCCAGAGAGAAATTACGAATGTATCTGGATGCCGGAACTAGCATCGCCTGGGGGATTAATCCGATTCGGGAAGAAGTCGAAGTTTATTACCGTGACCCGACTAAGCCAAAACGCATTTTGAAAGCAGACGATGAATTGAACGGCGAAGATATTATTCCCGGCTTCAAGCTATCGGTGCGGGCCTTGTTTGCCTAAAAATGAAGTAATCCGCAGAACCAGGTAGTAAAGGAAAAGACAGACCATGACCACTGAAACAATTGTGGATGTTGATTTAAAGCGAGAATACAGCGCCGAGGAATTTGCTCGGTTAGAAGACGATGGCAATCGCTACGAATTGATTGAAGGGAAGCTTGTTATGTCACCAGCTACCGGGCATGAGCATGGACAGATTGCCAAGAATTTGTACAACGCGCTGCTATTATTTCTGCTAAAACATTCGGTTGGAGATGTCTGGTTTACTACTGGCTTTTATTTGGGCAAGAAATCCAACGGCAAAGACAACGTGCCTGAACCTGACCTCGGTTTTATCGTTAGCGCCCGAATACCAGCGGTAGAAGATAAATATTTGCCTTACCCCGATTTGGCCGTCGAAGTTTGGTCGCGCAAAAGTGATTTGGGTGGCCCGGTCAATCTGAAAAAAGCCCGCAAGAAACTACAGATGTATCTGGATGCTGGAACAAGCATTGCCTGGGGTATTAATCCAATCACCCAGGAGGTTGAGGTTCACTACAAAGACCCGGCCAGACCAACCCGCATCCTGACCGCAAACGATGAACTGGACGGGGAAGACTTGATACCCGGCTTCAAATTGCCAGTCTGGGCCTTGTTTAGCTAAAGCAAGCACATTATTCAGGTTGGCGAGTAAAGAGGATGAGATAGGAAAGAAAAATGCCAGACCCAATAATTAATCGCAAACCGTCGGTCAACCGCGACCCCTGGGAACGGGCTTACCAATTGCTACAGCCGCTAATAATTCCAACTTTAATGCTGGTGCCGGGCGAGGAATTTACCAGTCGCCAGTTCGTCACCTATTTGCGGGCGACCAACCCCGGCGAAGATGCTTACCAGCAAGCTGTTTCCGGCTGGAAAGAGAACCTGACGCTGGGCCGCCAGACCGTACACGGCCAAATTTTGCCGCAACTGTTGCGCGAGTCGGGCAAGGCGGATTGGGCGGGCTACGTTTACGATGCGCCAGAAGAAGAAGATGGGTTGAGCGTGCCGTCGTTCTGGATTAAACTTGGTTAATTTCAAATAATTTGACACAAATGTAACCGCGTGATAGGCTAAATTGTTATTAATAAGGCTGTTCAGGCTTAAATTTATTATATTATAAGGAAGTTTGACCAATGACTGATTTGGAGAAAAACATAAGTCAGGCGGTACAAGCCCAAGCAGTTGTAGGGACAGTGCCAACTGCCGCTGACCGACTGCGGATTTTGACCCACTACAAAAATATTGCGATGGTAGGTTTATCGCCTAATCCCTATCGTCCCAGCCATTTCGCGGCAATTTATATGCTGGCGGAAGGCTACAATATTATCCCGGTCAATCCTGGCGCAAAAGAAATTTTGGGGCGCAAATGCTATGCTTCGCTCAAAGATATACCTGAGCCAGTAGACATCGTAGATATTTTCCGCAAGCCCAGCGATGTGCCGCCTCTGGCACAGGAAGCCATCGAAATTGGGGCGAAGGTGGTCTGGATGCAACTGGGCGTAATCAACGAGGAAGCCGCCGCCACTGCCCAAGCCGCTGGCCTGGAAGTAGTAATGGATCGCTGCGTCAAAATCGAACACGCCCGTTTTTTCGGTGGCCTGAACTTAATCGGCCTGAACACAGGCGTAATTACTTCCCGCAGAATGATGTAGGAGTTGTCAGTTATCAGTTGTCAGTTCTAACTGACGACTGACGACTGACAACTGATAACTGACAACAATGTCTATAGTTGAGAAGCCGGAATTAAGCACAACTGAAGAAGTGGTCAGGGCCAGAAAGAGCGTTTCTTTGAAGTGGCTGCGGGACGAAGGGCGCTACCTGGGGCGGGGGTTGGCGGCGTATCCGCTATATGCTTTGCTGTTCGGAACGCTGGCGCTGTTTACGCTGGCCTACCAGATGCCGCTCGATTTTCAGTTCAAGCTCGGCCCGGATTTTATCGCCGACCATCTTTATGCCGCCAGCTTTAACAAGCCGGAAGGTAACGGCGAGTTCGGTTTTCGCTGGACAAGCGACGAAAGCTACTTGCGTTTCCCCGGCGTTGGTCGGCTACCTCATTCTACGCTTGAAGTAACTATGCAAGTCGGAGGTCGCCCGCCTGCTTTACCGCCGCCTCAGATACAAGTTTGGGCAGACGGGCGCAAACTGGGCGAAGTGGTGGTCGGGCCGGGAGCGCAGGTCTATCGCTTCGATTACCGACCAGAAGGCCGTCAGTTGAACGGTGATTTGATTTTCACGCTCAAAGTTCCCGATTCATTCAAGGCGAAAGACCACAACTTGCCGCTTGGCGTAGTCGTTACCGAAGTGCGGCTACAAGGCGGGTCGGAAAACAATCGCCCGGTTGTGCCTTCTTTCCCTCATCTAGCCCTTTTGCTAACAACATTAGTCGTTTTTTATCTGGCCTTAGTACGGGCCAACTGGAGCGCAATCGCGGCGGCAAGTTGGGCCGGGCTGGTGACATTCGGCATAGCTCTCGCCCTTGCCTTCGCCCGCCTGCATCTGACCCCCGCCGTCGAAACCCTTTTCATGACCACCCTAATTGCCTATCCCCTGTTGGTACTCGGTCTCCGCACCACCCAATATTTACGATTTACGCACCCAGAGGGTACCCGCGATTTACGATTAAAGAATTCAAAACTCGCCCCGCAGGGGTGGTCTTCAACCAAAATTCAAAATTCGCCCAGCCGGGGTGGTCTTCGACCAAAATTCAAAATTCAAAATTCAATTCCCTGGCTTGGTCTGATTTTTGTTGCGACATTTGTGGTCAAGGCGGCGGGCCTGAATCATCCGGCGTTTCAGACAATTGACCACTGGTTCAGGGTGCATCAAATTTTGCGGTTCTGGGATAGTCCCGGCGCGTTCTGGCAACAATATTTCAATGTCAGCACCGGGCAGACCGTCACCGGGCTAGAAGGCGGCTCGGCGGTATTAGGTCAGTGGGGCGTGGCGGTTAGCCTGCCTTATTCGCCACTTTTTTATCTGTTCGCCGCCCCGCTCGGCCTGATATGGCGCGAACACGACCCAAATTTGCTGGCGGCAGTAAATTTGCTGGTGGCGTGGCTGGAAGCCTCATCGGTTTTTCTGATATTTAGCATCGCCTGTCAGGTCGGGCGCGGCGCATGGGCCGAACGCGCTGGATTGATTGCTGCCGCCTTCTATGGCTTCTACCCACTTTCGTTTCTGCTGTTCAGCGATGGCGGCTACAATTCCATCCTGGCGCACTGGCTCACGTTGCTGTTCGTCGCGCTGCTCTTCAAAAGCTTTAATCAGGCTGAGACCACTGAAAAAGCACCATCTCAAGCAATCGCAGCACAATCAGATGATGAACGAAAAGGGACGACATCAAGCCCGCCCGTACCAGCTTCCAATTCTACGCCAAAAAACCAAAAATCGCCCTGGCTCACTCTGGCCCTGATAATTACTTTAGCCCTAACTTTGCTCTCGCATACCTCCACCCTGCTGTTGGTCGGCAGCCTCGTAATTGTCGCTACCATTTTATTTACGATTTACGCACCCAGAGGGTACCCGCGATTTACGATTAAAGAATTCAAAATTCGCCCCGCAGGGGTGGTCTTCGACCAAAATTCAAAATTCAAAATTCAAAATTCAAAACTCAATAATCGTCAATCGTCAATCGTCAATCGTCAATTTTTATTGATTGGTTTGGGTGGGTTTGGGTTGGCCTTTGCGGTCTATTACGGCTGGTATATTGTGCCGTTCGTGCAGAATTCGTTGCCAACTTTGTTGAGCAAAATCGGGAGCGGCAGCAGCATCGGGCAGAACCGGGCGCTGCTCGGCACCGAACTACTCACCGGGTTCTGGCCGCAACTCTGGGAACACTTCCGCCTCTTCCCCTTCTTCTTGACCCTTATTAGTCTCGGTTTATTTACGATTTACGATTTACGATTTACAATTAAAGAATTCAAAATTCAAAATTCAAAACTCAAAATTTTCCTCCTCGCCTGGTTGATAGTGTTTTTGCTGTTTGCGCTGGTGGATTTGAAGGTGAATTTGTTGCAAAAGCACATGTTATTTGCTGCCCCGTTGCTGTGCCTGGGAACAGGGTTCGCGTTGAGCATGTTATGGGAATGGACGGGCAACCTGAAACAAATCGGCTGGCGCTGGGCCGTTAAGGTGCTGACCGGGTTGCTCGTCGGATTTATTATCTGGCAAGGCTTGGTGCTGTGGTACGGGCGGGTTTTCTTTTATACCCTGCCGCCCGGCTCTGGCTAGAAACTGTTTCATACCTCATTATTACCTGAAATCCGGGATTTTCATTTCGACTTGTCTTTATTTATCAGGTTGAATAATTATTTCGCCCGCCCCGATGGTGAGGCTGCGGGTATCGTTGCCAGGGCTGAGGTCGCTGGGGCGGTTGATGTTGCCGCCGATGAGTAAATCGAGGCGGTTGCGGCCCGGCTTTAATTCCAGATTCAGGCGGACGGTTTGGGGGTCGAGCGTAATTTCACGCTTGAGTAAGCTTGCGCCGTTGAAGACAAAATCCACCGGGTGATTTTCATGGAAGCTCCAGAGCGGCACAGCTATTTCGACGGTGCGCGGTGCATCCGTCCACAAATCCAGCCCGGCCTGTTTTTCCTGCGCCCAGCGACTATAGTGTCCATCTTCACCTTTTTCGGCTTCGTACCAACTCGTTTGCACCAGATTGGCGAAGAAAAGCGGCGATTGTTGCGGGGCGGGTAGTATCTCAAAGACCACCAGATTTTCGGCATCATAAACCGGGCCTTGCGGGAAAAGCCGGAACGTATGGCTCAAAGTGGCGGCTTGCCGATTGCCACGCACCAAATCTTTGTGAACCACAATATAGCGCACACCGAAGTAGCGCAAAATCGCCTTTTCATCCGGCGGAGTGGGCAAAATATCCGGCTGGGGCGCGGCCTGAAACTGGCTAAACTCCCAGAAAGACGGGACACCATAATACAGGGGATAAACCGGGTTGCGCGAAACATAGCCGCCAATCAAGGGCTTTTCGTGCGTCATCTGCACCTTCATGTAATCAGTCAAGTACTGATAATCCTTGCCTGTACTCATCGGTACATCCAGAATAGCGTACTGCCCCTTATCCCCCGCCAGCCTCTTATAAAATTCCGGCACACTGTAAAAAGAAAGCTGATACGGCGCAGGCCATAACTCGAATATTAACAGTCCCAACGCCAGCAAACTAATTATAGATTTACGATTGACGATTGACGATTGACGATTTACGATTTCTCTGACTTCTGACTTCTGACTTCTGAATTTTTTAATCGTAAATCGTAAATCGTCAATCGTAAATCGCTGTAGTCCCCACGCCGCAAGCATAGCCAGACCTAAGATGGCGAGGACGGCGTAACGGGAAGGGACGCGGGTAATATTGAGGATGGGTAGTTTGTAAATCAGGGCGGCGGGCAGGGTCGGGCCGTATTCGATACCATTGATGTGCAAGCGTCGCCCGAACGAAAGCAGCACGAAGACAAACACCACCAGAAACCAAAAGATTAATTTTGAATTTTGAATTTTGAATTTTGAATTTTGGTCGAAGACCGCCCCTGCGGGGTGAGTTTTTGGTTTTCGCCAGCTTAAAATGGAAGTCAGCAAGCCTAAAATTATCAGCAGGTAGAGGGTGTAGCCGGGGAAGACGACTTTTTCGATGAGGGTGGCTGTCCAGGGACGGATGGCTTCTTTCAGTTGGTTAGCCCAGAGCGGCTGAAACGGGCTGGGGTAGAGATAGGCCAGCGCATCGGCGGAATAGATTAAATCCTGGCGGGGCGGGACGCTGTTGGGATTAGTGAGGGCGGCGTTGAAGGTTGGGATGGTCAGGGGCAGCGTCACCAGCAGGAAAAGGGCGGCGATGAGCAAGGCGCGTAACCAGGTTATCTTCAAATCGGGTAAAGCTGAGGAGCTTTTGCGCCATTTTGCAAAAATAGTCAGAGTAGTTATGTAAAGTAAGTACAAAGCACTGAAAAAAGCCAGAAAGAGAACGTATTGCAGTTCGAGCAATGTACCGCAAACCAAAAACAAAACTGCCATCAGAGCGGGCTTTCGCCAGTTTTGCTTTTGGTTGAGCGCTTTCATGAAAAAGAGAATATAGAACGGCAGCACGCCGGACGAAAGTAGATTGAGGTGGCCGAGCATATGGGCGGCGTGGTAACTGCTGAACCCAAAAGCAACTCCGGCAACCAGGGCCGGGCCAACTCCGCCCCACTGGTAACGCGCCAGACAGAACGCGCCGTAAGCGGCAAAAACCAGCGAAAGCAGCACGCTAAAATTGTAAGCCGGAACTGGCCCGCCCGCCAGATATTGCACTGGCAAACTAAGTAAAGCACTCAGTAAACCAAGCGGATGCAGATAAAGACTTGTGCCTTGCGGATAAAAAACCAGGTTGGTCTCGAAAGGATTTTGCCCATGTTCTAGGGCGTAGCGCACCCACCACAAATTCCAGGTCATTTGCCAGCCATCACGCCCATCGCCGGGAATCGCCTCGGTGAAATGCAATGCCAGAGGCCAGGTGAAGGCCAGTGCCAGCACACTAAAAAAAACTATCACCAATAATTCGCGCCGCCACCAAATTTTGGACGACGGTGCAATGTTAGCTTCAATATTTAAATTTACGGATTGGTTGGTAATCAACTCATCACTCATCACTCATTACTCATCATTCCTACCGCCCGCATTTTATCATATTTCAAGGCAGTGCCTATTTGTAAAGAGGTAAATTTCGTAGGGGCGAAGCGCATATGCCCTTTTGACCTGACACAAGGCTAGAGTGTACTGTTCTACCACATCAGCACCCGGCCTATTCTGGAATATCGCAACCTACTGAGTAATCGGTCTGATTGCAAAGCCCTGTTTTGCACCAGGGTCGCGCTGTTCCAGAACACTTAGGGGTGCTGATATAGTGGAACAATACACTAGAGGGCGTATGCGATTCGCCCCTACGAAATTTACCTCTGCCAATTTAGGCACTCCTTTTCAGACATGGGTCTTGTCATCCTAACCTCAGCATACTATACTAGGCGACGGCGCAAGCGCCAATGCTAATTTATCATTCTACAGCCATCATTTAGATTTTTCGCTTATAAGCAAGCGAAACCTTGAAAATTAGCTTTTTGAAAATTTTTTGGCAAAAAATTTTCAAAAAAGTTAATCTATGAACGAAAGAGGCGGTATTGGCAAAAGATACTCGCGAAAATAAAGAGCAGGTCAACCCGCTACCAGGGCCAGACCGGGAAGTGGTGCGGGCCGGAACAGCCCCGAAAGGTGAGGGCCGCACCGGGCGACGGCGGCGTAACTGGCTGTTTTATTTAACCATTCTGGGCCCTGGCCTGATTGCCGCGAACGCCGGAAATGATGCGGGCGGTGTCTTCACTTACTCGCTGATGGGCGCACAGTACGGCTTTGAAATGCTGTGGGTAATGGTCGTGGTCGGCATTGGCGTGGGCATCGTACAGGAGATGTGCGCCCGGATGGGGGCGGCGACGGGCAAAGGCTTGTCCGATTTGATTCGGGAGAATTTCGGGATACGCTGGACGGTGCTGGTTATGCTGGCGCTCTTGATTGCCAACGCTTCAATTGTTATTTCGGAGTTCGTTGGTATCGCGGCGGCTGGACAGATTTTTGGTATTCCCGGCTGGATTAGCGCGCCCCTGGCGGGAGTGGGCCTGTGGCTATTAATCGTGCGCGGCTCATATGAGCGGGTCGAGAAATTCTTTTTATTCTTTACGCTGGCCTTTTTTGCCTATATTATCGCTGCTTTTATGGCGAATCCGCCCTGGGGTGATGTGCTGTACCATACCGTTGTGCCAAGCATCCGCCCCGATGGGCAGTATGTCCAGCTACTGATGGGCGCTATCGGCACGACTATCAGCCCCTACATGCAGCTTTTCATTCAATCTTCGGTGGTCGAAAAAGGCACGACCATGCGCGATTACAAGTACGAGCGCATCGGAGTTTATTCGGGGTCGGCTTTCTCGATTATCATTGCCTATTTTATTATCGTGGCAACCGGGGCGACCTTGTTCAAGACCAGCAATGGACAGGGCTTTCCGCTAGAATCGGCAACCCAGGCGGCGCTGGCGCTTGAGCCAGTCCTGGGCAAATCGGCGGAATATATCTTTGCCGCCGGGCTATTGGGCGCATCGTTACTGGCGGCGGGGGTGCTGCCCCTGGCAACTTCGTATTCGATTACTGAATCGCTGGGCTTCGAGAACGGGGTCAACCGCAAATTTAACGAAGCCCCGGTCTTTTGGGGCATATTTACCGGGCTGATTGGGATTAGCGTACTGGTTGCCGCCATCCCGAATTTGCCGATAGTCCAGATTTTGCTGAACATCTATGTGCTGAACGGCATTATTTTACCGTTTATTCTGGTAGCGGTGTTGTTGCTAATTAA
>JBBQXW010000148.1:0-16340 GCA_038209275.1 Chloroflexia bacterium
TGATATTTTTGAATATGCTGTAATAATTGCAACTGCCAGTAGGCCCACCACATCCAGCTAACTGGACACCAGATAGCGCAAGCGCACATAAAAGGTACAATCAGTTCTCCGTGCCGCATAGTCAATTCTTACTTTCTTCTAGTTTATACTTTTTTCCTCGGCAAATTTTTTTAGTAATTCAAGCTTGTGATTTTCGGCTTCATCGTAGTGCTGCAAAACCAGGGCTACCGCTCCATAAAGGCCAACATCGCCGCCCAGGTTGGTCGAGACGAGTTTCAGATTTTCACGGAAGATGGGCATAGCCCGCCGATTTACTTCCTCGGTAATAATCTGCATCATCAAATCGCCGCTATTGGCAACCCCGCCGCCAAAGACAATAATTTCAGGATTGAGCAAGTGCAAAAGGTTGGTGATACCGATGCCCAGGTAAACCGCCGTTTGTTCGATTAATTCAATGCTGGCCTGGTCGCCCAGCCGCGCCGCCTGGTCTACCAGCATAGCATCCACTTTTTTCAAATCGCCGCCCGATAATTCGGTCAGCAAGCTTTTGCGCCCACTTTCGAGCATTTCGAGAGCGCGACGGCGAATACCCGTGCCGCTTGCCAGCACTTCCAAACAGCCCTGGTTGCCACAGTTGCAGCGCGGCCCAAATGGTTCAATGGTCATATGCCCGATTTCGCCCGCCGCCCCTTTTGCGCCTTCAATCATCCGCCCGTTATCAATAATACCGCCACCGATGCCAGTGCTGACGGTAATATAAACCAGATAGCGGTAATCCTTGCCCGCCCCAAAAGTATATTCGCCCAGCGCTGCCAGCGTCGCATCATTACCGATATAGGCGGGTATTTTCAAGCGGTCTTCCAAAATTTCGCCTAACGGTACATTCGTCCAGCCGGGCAAATTGGGCGGAGAATAAACCATCCCGCTATGGGGATTAGTCGGGCCGGGCGCGCCCAAACCCAGCCCGACAATTTGGGAATGGTCAGCCCCGTCCATTATCGTGTTAACCACTTCGACAATTCGGTCAATGACGTAAGCTTTGCCTTTATAAGCTTTGGTCAGCTTCTCGGTGCGGGCCAAAAATTTACCGCTACCATCGGTCAGTACCGCCCGCACCCTCGTTCCGCCCAAATCCACCCCGATTATTTTGCCGTGTTTCGCTGCCTCGTTCACTCGCTCCGGGCTTTGTCCACCGTCCTGCATTCTTCTTTCCCCTATCTGTTTATTTTCCACCTTCACGCCTAACTAATCAGGATTTTTGCTTACACTCAAACTGAACTCTAACTATTAACCGAATTTTGAAAATTTTGCCAAAATTTTCAAAACCTAAAGAAAAGCTTGGATTGAGGGTGTCATAAGTTTGCCCAATTGAGTACAACAGAAATTAAGCGAAATTTCTGTTAATTAAAAGTTTGGATGAGTAGTATGGCCTGACTATGTATAGAATATCATAAAGAACCAAAAAGAGGTAGTTCAGTTTATTGCTGAACTACCCCTTTATTTTGCTCTTTTAGGCTCTCGCGTCACGCACCAGGATGGCGCGGGCCGCTAAGGGGTTGGCGAAGGGCGCGAGTTGCCCACCGTCCAGATTCACCGCCCGAATCTGCCCGTCCACAATCGCGACCAGACCACTTGGCAAATCAAAATTGGGGTCGAGGATGAGCGAATTAGGCGCGTTTACGCCCAGCAAATTCGCTACGTTCACCGCATTAGAGCCGTTCCAGTTGAACAGACGCGCTTGCGGCTTGCCGTTTTCGTCGCTGTAGCCTAACAGGATACGAGTGCCGTCCTGATTGAACCGTAGCGTCAGGTTAGCGGCGCTATTGGTGATATAGTTGGCTATCGGCATGGTCTGGTTAGAAGCCAAATCCACCATCTTTATTACCACTTGCCCGTTACTCCCGCCGCTTGGTACATCGGCGTAAAGCACCAAGTCGTTCGCGGGTGACAGCACCGGCCCACTCACGAAGCGACCCAAACCCGCCGGTTCGCCGACGGTACGGCTGGCTTTAGTATCCAGATTCACAATTTTGATACCGCTCTGGTCATTGTAATAAGCCTCGTTGGTGGTCAGCGAATAGCGCACGCTGTCCGTACCGCCGACGTTGCCGACCTGCTGGGCGCTATCGGCTGCACCGGGCGTAGCGACATAAATCTGTCCGCCTTCGAGCGTAATTAAAACGCGCTGTCCACCCGCGCCATATTCAACCGATTGCACCGGGCGGCGCGCCCGCAGTAGTCGCACGCCCGTGCCGCCACCTGCGCCGCCTTCGTAGACCGCGCTGCCGCTCCCGTCGGGAATTTGACCACCGAAAGCCAGCCGGCTGCTATCTTTGGCCCAGGAAAAAGCCGTAACGTTCAGTCCTTCGGCAACATCGTAGCGGGTCGGGCCATTTTGTCCCAACAGGCCCACGTTATACAGACTGCTACCGCGCTCGTCCTGGCTCAAATAAAGAGCGTTTCTGCCATCGGGCGAGGCTACCGCGCCCGGCACGTTTAGCTTCGGCCCGTTCGGGTTTAGCACCGTCCGATTCTTGCCGTCGGGCTGAGTTATTACTAAATCACGGTTGCGGCCCGTGCCTTCTTCGATTAGGATGCGGTAGCTGCCGGAAAGCGTCCCGGTAGCGTTGTAGCGCCAGCGATAATAATGCTGCCCGATATTACCCATTTCTACTTTGAACGGGTCGGAATTGGATGGCGTAAAGGTCAAAATACGGCGCTGGAAAAGCTGAATTAAAACATCTTTGCGCTGTCCGCCCACGGTCACGCCATCTTTGGCCCAGAACGGTTCGCTGACCGGGAAGCCCATCACGCCGACCCAATCGTTACCCGAAAGCGGCGCACGGTTGAGAAAATCCCATAGTGGCGCGGCAATATTATGGCCTGTTTCATTGATGTAAGTTGAAAAACTCACCGCTGCCGGAGGATTAGACAGCGGGCTGACCTGTCCGGCCCGGTCTATCGCATCGGTGAGCGGGCCTTGCCCACTTTTGTTCGGGGCGCGGTTCTGGGTTGGGTCGAGTGTCACCAGCTTGGCAAAGCTGGCATAGGTTGGACACTTATCGTTGCCGTCGTTATCGCCCGCCGCCGGAATTTCGGCTGGCTTGCGATTGAGCGAAGTATTATCGGCGACCTGCAATTTTCCTGTCACCAACTCAACCGTCAAAAGGCCGTTGGTCACATAAAAGCGGTCATTCGGGTTGCCGCCGGGATTGTTGATTTCCATGCGGCTTTTGTCAAAATATTGCACCTTGCGCTGTCCGCCCGGCGCGTCCTGGTAGGCTTCGCTGGTATGGGCGAACGGAGCTGGCCCCCAGAACAGGCCACGCGATACCTTGCCCGCCGCAACATCGGCATCGGTGGTCGCCCACAAGCGGCGGAAGGCGTTATCGGAAAAATCTTCGGCCCGTGCCACACTCGGCGCAAATGAGGTCAGCGCGGTCAGGCTAATAGCTGCTACAAACCAGATAAATATAGTTAGAGCAGTGCGTTTTGAGGTAAAAATAGTCTTTCCTCCTTCTGGACGAGCATTATTTCTTTGGCTCATAGATGAAAGCTACATTCGGTTGAGTCAATTTGTAATTAGCGAGGATGGCACGGGCCAGACCGGGCGAAAGATAAATATCCCTGGCCTCACCCGTACCTTTCAAACGTTCTTCGATTGGCGCGCGCAGTACAATTAAATGAAACTGCTTGCTTTCAATCAATTCAATCAAGCGGCTCTCGTCCCAGCGTCCTAGTTGCGTCGCATGAGTTTGAGTATAAGGGTCGGTGGTCATAATCGGCTTGCCACTGGCAATCGCCAGCGAAACGTTATCGGTATAAATTAGCGGGCCGACATCATTGTTCATAAAAGCCGCGACCTGACCCAGTCCCTCTTTCATTTTGGCGGGAGGCACGCGGTATTCCAGACCCAGCCATTGCGGATTAAAAAAGCTGGCCCGCAAACTCTCTAATCCGGCCTGGGCTGACCCAATTGCTCCCAGCACCGGGAAATTTTCGGGCTTTACCCGCGCCTCGCCCACAAATAAGCCCAGCGTTTGCAAGCAAATCAGTATTAGTATAAGGGGATAAGCCCAGCGCAGCCGCCCAACTGCCAGCCAGTTCTGCCACAACCGCACCACCACCAGTCCCGAACAGAGACACATCGCTACCGCCAGCTCCAGCAAATGATTGTGGTTGCCGCCATAAGTTCCCGCCGAAATTCCGGCGGCCCAACCCGTTCCCAAATAAAAAACGAAAAGCGTGAAAGGGTTAGCCCGTAACGCCGCCAACAATTTGACCAACCAATTTCGGCTGGCCTCGGAAACTGAAGTTGCGGCCCTTACTATATCAAATGCCCACCAGCCCACAAAAATCACGCTCAGTAATATATATAGCTGGTAGCTCTGCACAAAAGCAAAAAAGAATTTGGTATAATTTTCCAGACTCCAGGGCAATTCGTGAACCGTCACAATATGATACCAGAAACCGCCGTTGGTGTACCAGTTCATAATTAGCATTGGCCCGAAGGCCAATCCCAGCCATACCCCGGCCAATCGCAACGCCGCCATTGGCGAGGCACACACCACCAGAAAAGCCAGCGCCGCTACTGGCCCAGCTACCGAGGTCTGCTTCGTCATTGCTGCCAGTGCAAACAGCGCTCCGCCCGCATACAACCAGCGATAGCGTCGCCAATCCTGCCTTATGCCTACAAAAGGGCGGGGAGACCCCGCCCCTACTTCTGATTCACGGCTCGATGGGCGGGGAGACCCCGCCCCTTCGTCCGAATTATAACCCGTCGCCGTATTGGTAGGGGCGGGATTTCCCGGCCCAATTCTACCCCAACCTTGATTCGTGGAATATACTTCAGCCTTACCCTTAACATTTTGAACCGAAGCAGACCAAAACCGAAAAACGGCATAAACTCCCGCCAGGCTAAAGAACAATGCCGGAACATCCGGCTTCACCGCCCCGCCCCAAAACGCCGCCAGCCCTAGCGACCCCCAAAACAAAGCGCCAAATAAGTTTTGAGTTTTGAGTTTTGAGTTTTGAGTTAGGAAAGACCAATTTTGAATTTTGAATTTTGGTCGAAGACCACCCCTCCGGGGCGAATTTTGAGTTTTGAATTTAACAGGTTGGAACTTTGAGTTTTGAACTTCGGAATTCCAACTTTGAACTTTGAACTCGGCCCGTAGGGTTGCCCTGTGGGTTGAACTTTGAACTATTAGCTTATATATAAGAAAGGCGATACCGCAGAGAGCCAGAAAAGAGATAAAACGACCGGGCTTGAAGCTTGGGCCGGTGAAGTGGAGAAAGGGCCAGTTCAGCCAGTAATAGAAGGGGGTGTAAGGTGCAGCGATAAAACGCTCGTTGGTCAGGGGCGCATAAATATCCACGCGCTGGTCTAACAGCAGCGTTTCGGCAACAATCATCCCTTCTGATTCGTCTACCTGAAAAGCAAAATTGAAGATTTGCCACATTATGTTAAGTGAAAAGGCGATTTTAGCCAGCAGCAAACCGAGCGCCAGCCCGCTTAAACTCCAAACCGTCCAGCGCGCTAGTCGGTTTGGTCTGTTCCGCTCCTTGATTGTTATTGCCTCTACACTCTCTAGCTTCAAATTCTGTCCTTGCAATTTGACTTTAAAACCTTACTCGCCGCCATTGTACCATAGCATAAGGCAATTGTAGAAAAGGCAGCACCCGCCCTAAAAAGCAAGATTATAACGCTTTATTGTGATGTTCGTCACATAGTCTTCTCCAAAATCGGTAAATTCCCTTGTCACAACGTTAATAATTCCAGCACCAGATTTAAGCAGCGTTATTGTAAGAGCCTAGTGAGTCGCCTTAAAATTAGTTAGTGTTGGCATAAATAATGCAACGCATCCAGCTAACCAAGTTATACGTTCTATAAATGAAGCGATTAGTCCATAGTACTATAGGATGTATTATAGTACTTTGGTCATAGGAAAATATATTGACAGTCAGGACTGTCATGTTGTACATTTAGTATTATATATGTGGCATATTCTACCCTATTGAAAGCCGCATCGCTGAAGTATCTAAAACGATATAATGCCTGAGTGGGTAAATGTTACAACATATTTGATACAATTTATTTAGTCCTGGCTAGTCGTTTTAGCACATGGAGTTAAATTAGATGGAAAGTGGGATATATCCTGGTAAGGGGTTTTTGGGGGTCAGTGCTATGAATAATGATTTAGTTGTCCTTCTAAGCAAAGGGGTGGAGGAAGCTACCAACGGCAGTAAAAGTCGAGCGCGTACTTATTTTCGGCAAGCGCTGACGATTGACGCTACCAACGAAACTGCCTTGCTCTGGTTAGCCTGGTTAACCGACGATGCTTATGAAGCGGTAGATATTTTGGAAAAGGTGGTCAGGCGCAATCCGCGCAATGAAGTTGCCAAAGCTTATCTGGAACAGGCCGTCGCCCGCCGCAACGAACTGGACAGTTTGGTTAGTAGCTCAACCAGTTTTGGCGTTTGGAGTCGCTTTAATACTGCTCAGGCTTATCCCGCTAATAACACACAACGTGAAGCAGTTGTTCCTTACCTGGGTGAGTTTCTCTTGCGCCAGGGCTATATTACCCGCCAACAACTTGATGCCGCTTTGCGAAGGCACAGCGAATTAGCCCAGCGTGGCAGCCCGAAACTGGTCGGTCAAATATTAGTCGAACTTGGCTTTCTAACCCAGACGCAGTTGGAAGCCGGTCTTCAGCAGCAACGGGGCGAGTATAACGTCCGCTTTAACGATTAAATTTGCTATCGTAAATAAGTAATTTAAACTAATATGGCAAAAGCTCGTTACAATGACGAGCTTTTTAATTTTTATATTTTCAACTTATAGATAAATTGGGGTTTGCAGATTTCTTAGCTTAGTTTTGAAATTTTGTAGAAATTTTCAAAGGCCAGGCTTAAAATAATATTTGCCGATAATTAAGGGGAAAATGGTAATTAGTATTTCACTAAAATATAACAATATTGTTGAAAATTAGAATGTTGCACATAATTTATCTGTGTACTGACTTGGAGTTTCACGGTCTTTTCGCATAATTTCAAATTGCACAAATTCACTTAAATAAATGAAGTGCTGCAAGAGGCGCACCACGAATTTAGTCGGAATAAGTAATTAGTTCATACAAGCTCCAACTCAACTTCATACTGGCGTAATATATGACCGCTATACTTCACTCAGTAAAGAGAACTAAGGCAACTGAAAAGCAAGTAAGTAAGAAATACCAATAAGAGAAAGAGGATTATCCGAATGTTGTTCAACATCACCGCTACCGTTACCAAACTAAACGTTTTCAACAATAAAACCCAGACCGCTACCGTTACTTCCCAAACTCTTCTAACTCAGCAATTGAACCGCAAAGGCTTGATGATTGGTCTGGCGATGGAGCAGAATACGGTAAAGATGTACTTGAACGGCAAATTGGACGCTGCAACCGCTCCGATTTTCAAAGCGTTGCTGAAGACTTTCACCGAAAAGGGTTTTACTTCTTTCGTGTTTGACCTCTCGAATGTAAAAGTGTTAGATAGCGCCGGAATTGCCGCGCTGGTACGAGCGAACGTAATGATGCAAGAATTTAGCGGCCAGGCGACTGTTATCAACCCGACCAAAAGCATCTTCAATAAGCTTATTGCTATTAACTTCCATCACCTCGTCACTATCGAAAGCTTTGCCCTGGCAGCCTAATCCAGAATTAAAATAAAAGTTGCCCTAAGCGCTGTAAAAACAGCGCTTTTTTATTGTTTCTTTTTTAGTATTTCTTTTTAGCATTTCAATGTCACAAACCAGCCGGGCTGTTCGTCTTGTATAATAGGGGCAGTAGTGGCGAATTTATTTAAGCTATCTAAAATTTCTGCCGAAATTTTTCTCAAAGGAGTACTATGAACCGGGTCGAGACTTTTAATGAGCAGCGTCCGTTGCTTTTCTCGATTGCCTATCGTATGCTGGGCAGCGCGATGGATGCGGAAGATATTGTACAGGAGGCTTTTGTACGCTGGCATCGCACCAGCGACGCGGAAGTGCAGTCGCCCAAAGCTTATCTCTCGACCATAATTACGCGGTTGTGCATTGACCAACTTCGCTCGGCCCGCGTCCAGCGTGAAGTTTATATTGGCCCCTGGTTGCCCGAACCATTGGTAACGGAAGATATGCCCGATAAAAATGTTGAGCTGGCGGATTCGCTCTCGATGGCTTTTCTGGTGCTGCTGGAAAGCCTGTCACCAACCGAGCGAGCGGTCTTTTTGCTACGCGAAGTTTTTGACTATGATTACGAAGAAATAGCTAAAATTGTAGATAAAACTGAGGCAAATTGCCGCCAGATGGTGCGCCGCGCCCGCCAGCACATAACAGAACGCCGCCCGCGCTACGAGGTCTCACAGGAGCAACGCCAGGAGATTACCCGTCAATTTATGCAAGCCTGTATCAATGGCGATATGGATGGTTTATTGACGCTACTGGCGGATGATATTACGTCATATTCCGATGGCGGTGGCAAGGTCACTGCCGCCCGCATCCCGATTATTGGGCCGGAAAAAGTCGCCAACTTTATGCTAAAAATAGCCAGCAAAGCGCCAGCTAACTATACTATTCGCTTCACTGAAATCAATGGTCAGCCGGGCGTGATTGGCTATTTAGATGGGCAACCCCTTAACGTCATGATTTTTGGGGTCGCCAATGGTCGCGTCCAAACGCTGCATATGGTGCTAAACCCCGACAAATTACGAAAAATACCGCCGCTAGAAAGCAGAGAATAAAGCTCCTTCGCCTGTTTAGTCTCTATAACCACCTTTGGCAAGGCTAAATCCATTTTTAGCACAAAGACACCAGGACACAAAGACACAAGCTTATTCTTTTGTGAGGAGTGCCGAAACAGTAAAGGTAGTGACGAATCGCATACGCCCTCTGGCCTTGCGTCAAATCAAAAGGGCGTATGCGATTCGCCCTACGAAATTTACCTCTGCCAACTTAGGCACTCCCGTTTTGAGTTCTGTGTGTCCTGGTGTCTTTGTGCTAAATCATCCCCTTCTGAAAAGCTAGAGTCTCAAAGTGTGTGGTAAAATCAAGATATTAAATCTGGTCTGGCTCGACCATGCTTACCCGATTTGCAAAAGCAACCAGCTAAAAGCCAATTTCGGTAGGGATGCAATTTATTGCGTCCAAATTGGGTTTGATGAATCAAACCCCTACGGCGATTGATGCTAAACTGAATAATAAGCACATTTCTGGCAGGAGAAGTTAACATGACAAAGGCGCGTGTCTGGACGAGTAGCCGCTTTGGGGCGGAAGCGACGGCGATTTTAGAGCCGTTGGCGGACATCTTTAGTAGCACAGTGCTTGATACGGAGGAGTGGTACAACGAGGCTGCCACTTACGATGCTATGATTGTAGGGGCAACTTTTATGACCGGGGCGGTTATGGACAAAATTGGGCCAAGGCTGCGGGCGATTGGGCGTACCGGCATCGGGGTAGACCGAGTGGATTTGCCCGCCGCCACCGAACGCGGCATTATGGTAGTCAATACGCCGGACGGCCCAACCGAATCAACGGCGGAACACGCGATTGCCTTAATGCTCAATCTGGTCAAGCAGGTAGCCATGAGCGACAGGGTGCTGCACGCCGGAATGGGTTGGTCGCCCTACGGGTCGCTGCCACTTGGATTGGAAACGCACGGCGCAACGTTGGGGTTGGTCGGGCTGGGCCGCATTGGGGGGCGAGTAGCCCAGATTGCCCGTGTGCTGGGGATGCGGGTGCGGGCCTACGACCCTTATGTCAGCGCTGCCCGTGCCGAGGAACTGGATGTGGAAATGGTGGGTTCGCTGGCAGAGGTGCTTTCGACTGCCAACGTGGTTTCGATTCACTGCCCCTCAACACCCGAAACCTATCGTATCATGAACGCTGAAACTTTAGCGATGATGCCCGCCGGTAGCTATTTAATCAATGTTTCGCGAGGGGCGCTGATTGATGAAGCGGCACTAATTCAGGCTTTAGAGGCGGGCCATCTGGCGGGGGCAGGCCTGGATGTATTCGACCCCGAACCACCTGAAACCGATAATCCGCTTTTGACTTTGCCCAACACTATTTGCACTTCGCACATCGGCTCGTATACGAGTGCTTGTGTGCTGCGAATGCAGGTAATGGCCTGCGAACAAATCGCTGCCGTGCTACGGGGCGAACGACCCACCAACCTGGTCAACCCCGAAGTCTGGGGGAAGCATAGATTTAGTTAATTTTGAATTTTGAATTTTGAGTTTTGAGTTTTGAGTTTTGAGTTTTGAGTTTTGAGTTTTGAGTTTTGAATACTCAGTACAGAAAACTAGAACCTTGAACCTTTGAGTTATAGAACGTTCGCTTTTCCCTTAGCTTTTGAAAAATTTTGCAAAATTTTTCAAAAGCTAAGAATTTCGGGGCTGGTTTGGGTGTTTTGTTTTTTTGCAAAAAAACAAAACACCCAAACCAGCCCGGCTCTAAATGAAAGGAAAAATCATGTTGAAAACGAATCGAGTGAAAGAGGCATTGAAGCGGGGTGAGCCAATGCTAGGGACGATGATGAGCGAAGTGCGTTCGCCCGGCTTTATCTGGATGCTGGCAAACGTCGGCTTTGATTACGTCTTTATTGATATGGAGCATGGCACTTACGATTTATCTACCGTTTCGGATATGATAAAGGTGGCGCGGCTGGCGGGAATAGTGCCGTTGGTGCGAGTGCCAGATTTGGCCTATAATCTGGTCGCGGCGGCACTGGATGCAGGCGCGATGGGAATAATGCTGCCCAGAGTTGAAACACGCGACCAGGCCGAGAAACTGGTCAGCTTTATGAAGTATCCACCAATGGGAGTGCGGGGCGGAACCTCCGGGCGCGGGCATACCGATTATGCCAATGCCGGGCCGCAGGAACTGGTCAGGCACATGAACGAGAATACGCTGGTAATTCTGCAAATCGAGCGTAAACGAGCGATTGAAAACCTGGATGAATTATTTTCCGTGCCAGGCGTAGATGTGGGCCTGATGGGGCCGTTCGACCTGACTATTTCGCTGGAACAGGAAAGTCCCAATGACCCTGCCGTCAACGAAGCGACCCAAAAAGTAGTGGATGCGGGCAAACGTCACAATGTGGCTACCGGCACCCATGTCGCCGACCCATCGGTGGTGCTTTCCTGGTACGAGCGCGGCATGACCATGCTAACCTGCAATAGCGACCTGGGCTTCTTTAACGTTGGGGCGCAGCAAACTCTTTCCGCTCTCCGCAAAGGCATTGGCGCAGATGCGAACGCGGATAAGGCCAAAGCTGATACGGCATTACACGTTTAGGCTATATTCGGTAGGGATTGGGTTTCCCAATCCTTGCCTCATCCACTGGCGCAAGGTTGATGTTCATATCAAATACCTTCTCTTCCCATGTTTTGAAACAACTCGCTAGAAAGCACGCACTATTTCGGTCTGGTAATCCCCTAAATTACCCTCTTGCAGATTGCGCTCGACCCAGTTGACCGCCTCGGCAATTACGTGGTCGGCTTTGGCGGCGCTGTTACTGACGCAGGCCAGCCCAATTTCGGCAACCTCCCACTCGTCCAACATCCCCACTTCGGCGACACTGATGTGTAGTTCGCGCTTCGCTCGCTCTATCAGCGATTTGACCACGCTGCGTTTATCTTTGAGGGATTGGGCTTCGGGAATCTCAATAGTCAGCAAGCAAGTGCCGACATACATAGTGGTTTTGGTATTTTTTGGCATAGATTGGTTTGCGGGCAGATAGATTGGGGTCGCCCGCGCTTCCCTGATAGATTTGTTTTAGCTTCTGATAAGCCTTTGCAGTAGTGTACCTTTGTTTGCCCGGCGATGCAACTTTGCTCTTTTCTTAACAAACTATTGACTTCATTAATAGCTTTGGCAACGGCAACCTGATTTACCTGAAGCGGCGCTGCTGCGAGAAATTCAAGAAAAAGGAACGCTGCTCCAATTGTCCGGGGCGAAAGAGGTAGCGATTTACGCACCCAGAGGGTACCCGCGATTTACGATTTAGGATTGTAAGTAACCAACCTCTGAGCAAATGGGAAGTGCCTATTTGTGAAGAGGTGCATTTTGGTAGGGACGAATCGCATACGCCCGTTTGACCCGGCACAGTGTTCAAGGGCGTATGCGATTCGCCCCTACCTCTTCCAATTTCGGCACTCCCAGCAAATGTCACCCTGACGCAGGAAGGGTCTTTGGCCTAGCCGAAGCACCTTCTATTTTATTTGGTCGAGCGCTGCAAAGTGGCACGCTGATTGGGGCGCAGGATACTCAATGCAATTTCCAGAAAACCAATAATGAACGCCAGCAGCAAATTAAAGACCACCGCAAAACTGAGCGTCCAGGTAATAGTTTGAAGCAAGCTCAAAATAGTCTCCTGCCAGGAGAGCGGTAGTTTCAGGTTGCCAATGATTGCCAACGAGATAAAAATGCCAATAGGAATAACCAGACCGTAGAACCAGCGCTGCATATCAACGGAACTGGGAAGCACATTGGCACTAACGGCAAACACCAGATAAAGCCATAAAAAACTGAGCGGACGACCAAAACTGCTGACAATGTGGCCGGGCAGAAGGGTAAGTACTTCCCAATAACGACCTGCTGCCATTTGCGCCTCGCCCCGGTCTATTCGTAGCAAATTCGAGAGGGCAAATAGCACGAACAGCCCTACTATCAGGGGAGCCAGCCCAATTATGTTGCGACTGAACGGGCCGATTTTGCCCGACATAGCTACAAAACCCAGCACACCCCGCCCTTTAAATTGAAAAAGCTTGACCTTAGTAACACGCACCAGCAATATTTTGGCAAAAATCCAGTGGCTCAATTCATGAATTGCCACTCCCGGTGCCAGGAAAAAGAGATAAAGGGTAGCCGCGCCTTTTGGATTGCCAAAAAGCAGCGAAGCCGCCTTTAGCACATGGCGCTTGTTCCATTTATCTAATAGCCAGAAGACCCCAAAAACCCCGCAGAGCCATAATAAGGCGGTAAACCAGGTATCAGTACTAATCATAAACGTGTCTGCCTCGCTTTTGTTAATAATTTCGCTCGGTATTTTGGCAATATTATAGCATAGCCATGCAATATTCAGTTATAAATTGCCTGATTTTCGTTTATCAGTAGGTAAAAACGTGGCTGCTTTAGCTTGAGGGAAATTTTTTGCAAAAAATTTCCCTCAAGCTAAAGCAAATGAAAGAAATTAGCGCCGATAAACGATATGGCGGCGGCTAAGATGGCTGATTAGAAATTCGAGGGCAGCGATACAGAGGGCCACCAGCAGATTCAACACGGCGGCAAAAGAGAAAATCCAGGTCAAAATGCCCAGGAAAACCAGAATCCCTTGTTGGGCGGCATCAGGCAATTTCAGGTTGCCGGTAAGAGCCAGTGCCAGTAGCACAATGCTTGGCAAAATAAATCCAATCAACCAGGGGCGACGGTCAGCCGCGCTGGGCAACATGCCATTGCTGACGGTAAAGACGAGGTAGAGCCACAAGAAATTAATCGGCTGGCCCAAAGTAGCAATAAATTGTCCGGGCAAGGCGGTGAAAGCTTCCCAGTTTTTGCCAACCGCAATCGGCACGGCAATGCCCCGATTCACCCCCAGCAAAGTCGAAAGCACTAACAAACTCAACAGACCAACCACCAGCGGAGCCAGCCCAATCAGGCTTTGCCGCACCGGGTCGCTATGATAGACTTCGACGTAACCCAGCGTAAATCTACCGCTATCTTTGGCTTTGGGGTCGGGCCGGGGTCGGAACAAAGCCATATCGCCGGTACGCACCCACAATAATTTGGCAAAAAGCCAATGGCTTAGTTCGTGCAAAATTACGCCCGGCGCAAGCAGATAAAAATAAAGGCCGGAAGCCGGGCCGGGCCGTCGAAAAATTAGCAGGGCTAATCCCTGAATATGCTGACCCAACCACCATTGCAACAACCAGAAGACCCCGAATGTACCGTAGAGCCACAGCACCGCTGCCGCCCAGGTCTGGTCGCTAATCATAATACCAACTCACTTTCCTGAAAGCGAAAGTTCTATTATTGCTAGACCTTGATTTCGCCTGTATTATAACATAACTATCGCCCATATCAGGTCAATTGCAAAGTCGGCTTTCCTGTTGTAGGAGGGCGCAGCCCCCTCCTACAGAAATTGTGCAATCATATTGCAATAAGCCAATATCAATAGGCAATCTCTATGCAATTTGTTATAGTAGGCGGGCAAGAAAAGGAAACAGGACAAGCGCCTGTGTTATCAGATTTTCAGGCCGTTTTTAATCAGCAAAAGGAAAAGTGAATATGAATACAATGTTGGTAGCTGACCTGGACACGCCTGCCGTAACGGTGGATTTAGCAGTGGTGGAGCGAAATATTGCCCGTACCCAGCAATTCTTCAATGAACATAATCTGGCCTTGCGCCCGCATATCAAAACCCACAAAATTCCCGAACTGACGCGCTGGCAACTGGAAGCCGGGGCGCACGGTATTTGTTGCCAGAAACTGAGCGAAGCCGAAGTAATGCTGGACGAGGCGGGCGCAACCGACGTTTTTATTCCTTATAATATTATCGGGCCGAAGAAAGTGCAGCATCTGGCGGAATTGCTCAAACGGCCCGGCGTAAACATTACGGTAGGGGCGGATTCGTTGGAAGCGGCGCAATCGGCGCAACAGGCCGGAGTGCTGGCGGGTCGGCCCGCCCAGGTGATGATTGAGTGCGACACTGGCGGCAAACGGGCCGGATTGCAAACGCCCCAACTGGCGCTGGAACTGGCCTGCACTATTCGCCGTGAATGTGATATGGTTGACCTGAGCGGCCTGTTCACGTTTCCGACTCACCTGACCAGCACCCCGGCCTTTTTTGATGAAGCCGTGCGGTTGCTTGCCACCGAAAGTATCACCCTCCGCGTCATCAGTGGCGGTGGCACGCCGATTATGTGGAACGCGACGGGCCTCCCGTATATCACCGAACACCGCGCCGGAACCTATATCTACAATGACCGCAATACGTTGGGCGCAAACGCGGCGACGCTGGACGATTGCGCTATGCGAGTGGTCTGCACTGTCGTCAGCCGACCAACCGATAGCCGGGCTATTATTGATGGCGGCTCTAAAACCTTTTCCAGCGACCCCTGGAATAGCGCTCCCGCCGGGTCAGTTCCTAGTTATGGGTTGGTGCTGGAATATCCCGGCGCGGTTTTCTACGGCTACTCCGAGGAACACGGCAACCTTGATTTGTCGGACTGCCCGGAACGCCCAACCGTGGGCGAACGGGTCACGGTCATTCCAAACCACTGTTGCTCCACCACTAATATGCACGACCAGATTTACGGTCTGCGAAACGGTGCAGTGGAGCAAATCTTTCGGGTAGCTGCACGCGGCAAAGTATGGTAGGTTTTTAGCTTTTCAAAATTTTTTTGCAAAAAAATTTTGAAAAGCTGAATAGTTTCAGGCTTTAGCCTGAGTATAACTGAAAAACCTTTTTTACTATTCAAGAAAGGATTGTTGAAACCATGAAACAGATAATCAGGACGGACAAAGCACCCGCACCGGGCGGGCCGTATTCGCAGGCGGTGGTGGTTGGGGGTATGGTGTTTGTGGCGGGGCAGGTGCCGAAAGACCCACAAAGCGGCAAAGTGCCTGAAACTATCGAGGAGCAAACGACACTCGTCCTCAACAATATCAAGGCAATTTTGGAAGCGGCGGGCTGTACCATGAGTCAGGTAGTTCGCACCGATGTATTCCTCACTACGCTGGACAATTTTAGCCGGATGAACGAGGTCTACAAAACTTTCTTCAGCGAAGACTACCCGGTACGCACCACCGTCGGGGTTGAGTTAAGGGGCTTTGATGTCGAAATTAGTTGCATTGCTCACAAACAAGCTTAATATGACAAATTTAAGCTTTGGGAAATTTTCGCGAAAATTTCCCAAAGCTTAAATTCTTTTGGGTTTCCTATTAGTGTGAGCAGTTCGGAAAGCTTTACTGGTTGCTATTATCGAAAGTGCCGCGCCGTACCAGCCAGTTAGCGAAAAACAGGCCGATACACAGCACAAAAAAGAACATGAAAACCCAGAACAGCGACCAATCCACCGGCACATCGGTAGGGCCAAGCGCTTGCGGGTTGGAGCCACTGAGCGGGACGGGCGTGGCCGCCTGAGCAAAAACTTCAGCGGCAAAGCCAAAAACGCCTAAGATTAAGGCCAGCATAGTTGCCGTTACAGTTAACCGAATACGATTGATGAATTTCATCTTTGTCACCTTTTCTTAAAATGAAAGAGGTAAAAGCAAAATAAAGGGTCTGACTTTTGGTAATTCTATTCTAAAACCAGTT
>JBBQXW010000149.1:0-16340 GCA_038209275.1 Chloroflexia bacterium
GTCCGCCGACAAATAAAAAGCAAACTCAACCATCCCCTCCAGCCTTGTATGGGAGACATACTGTTTAACCGCGCTAATTAGCTCTTCAATTGAAGTACCCGGAAGCGCTCTGAGCTTTCGCAAAATCGCAAAATTCATTGAAATTACCACTTCCACATTTTGCTTTTATTATTGCTTATCATTCTCTCACATATTTACCTCCTTTTCCAGCTGTTAAAGTATTAAAAAAGACTGGATTTTACTTGTTGCTATAAGTAAAATCCAGCCTTCTTAATTCAAAACTCAAAATTCAAAACTCAAAATTCAAAACTACCCCTTTGTTCCTCCGGCAGTCAGGCCCGACACAATATAGCGTTGCAAGAACAGATAAACCACTGCTACGGGTAGCGCCACTAAAATAGCAAAAGCCGAGAATTGCGCCCAGGGCGTTGTGCGCGCGTATTGGCCCGTCATATTCGCCAGCGCCATCGCCAGGGTAAAATCTCTCGGGTTGGTCAAGAACTGCCAGCAGAAGTAAAACTCCGTCCAGCCGCCCATAAAACCGAACAGAGCAGTTACTGCCAGCGCTGGAGTGGAAAGCGGCAGCACAATGCGGAGAAAAATCTGGTTGCGGTTCGCCCCGTCAATCGCTCCGGCCTCTTCCAAATCTTTTGGAATAGTATCCAGATACCCTTTCAAGTTCCAGATGGCAAAGGGTAACAGGCCCGAAGTAATTGCCAGCCCAACTCCCCATAGCGAATTACGAATGTTAAAATCGCCAAACTGAAACTGGTTCAAGAAGGTGAACAGCGCCGCGATAGTCGCCACCGAAGGCAGCATGAGTACCGCCAGCACCGCCAGCATCAGCGTGGCCCGCGCTCGAAATTTGAAGCGCGAGAAGGCATAAGCAGCACTTACTCCTAGCATCACCGAAAAGAACGAAGTTCCCACCGCTAGTTTCAAACTATTGAAAGCCAGCTCGATAAACGTCACCGGGTTGCTGGTTGGCTTATCCAGCACCTTTGCATAGGCATCGAAAGTGGCGTTTTCGGGAATAATGCTGGTCGGCCTCGAAACATTGAGTGGACTGAGCGACACGCCCACTACCCAAACAATCGGAAACAGCACGGTGAATGCAACAAATAGACAAATTAGCTGCAAAATAATTTGCTGACGCATTGGTAGGCGCTTCTCGGTTTGAAAGCCTGCCTTACTCTTGCTTCTGAAACCCAACAACACTCGGCGTTGCTGCGTTGGTGTAACAGCCATAACTTTAATCCTTCCTCTCCTTGACTAAATACTAGAAGGTTTAAGCAGAAAGCTTAACTCCACTTAGTTTTTACTAAAAACTAGAAACTCCTAGTCTGCCGATGCCGTCGCTTTGGTGATTCGATTAGTAATTAGCGAAATCACCAGCAAGATAAAGAACATGTAAACCGAGAAAGCAGCAGCATAGCCGTACAACTGATTGCCATTAACCAGCTTGTAAGCCTGTGTCACCAGCAACTCGGTACGACCAAACGGCTTGCCTTCCGACATAAAGTAGGAGAGGTGGAACAAGTTAAAGGTTCCGATAAAGCCAAAAACCGCGAAAGGAATCATTGCCGGGCGCAACATTGGTAGCGTAATGCCGAAAAATTTCTGTGGGCCAGTCGCCCCATCTACCGTTGCGGCCTCATACATATCTTTCGGAATACTTTGCAGCGCGCCAGTTGCCACCACTGAATTGAGAGGCCAGCCGAGCCAGATATTGGCTATCAATAGCGCAAAATAGGCTAATGGCAATGGGCCAATATCGGGTTGATTCTGCTCCAGCCAGGGAATATTGAACGAAGCTGGCCCAAACATAAAGCCGAACAAAAAGCGCAACAATCCGTTGGCCGGGCCAGACTGAGTATCAAAAATATTTTTCCAGACTGTCGCAATAATAATCGCCGGAATAACTACCGGCAAAATGTAAATCGCCCGATAAAGCTTCTTGAACCACAGCCCTTCAGTATTGAGCAGTACCGCAATCAGAATGCCTATCGAGACATGAAAGACGACGTTAGAAGCAGCCCACCACAGGTTAAAAAACAAAATTCTAAAAAAATCGAAAGTTGGAATAATCGCCCGTAACTTGTCACCATCCAGAATATCCGTATAGTTATTCAAGCCTACGTAGTTGGGCGGCGCAGAGTCTTTCCGCAGGTTTTTCAGCCCATAATCAGTGAAAGACATCCAGACCTGGTAGCAAAGCGGGTAAATTGTAATGATACCCATCACAATTCCAGCTGGCAGCAGGTAGAGGTAAGCACTGCGGGAGTCCCGCGACCGTTGCCAGAAGCCCGCCCGCTTGATGCTGGTGCTAGATGGTCGCGCCTCTAAATTCTTGGTAGCCATAGTTTACTCCTCATCCTATGGTTATTTTAATTTTTATCTAGTTGTTGTAAAAAAGTTATGAGCAGGTGGGTCTGGCTTAAAAAGTTATGAGTTATGAGTTATGAGTTTTGAATTAGTAACTCAAAACTCATAACTCATAACTCATAACTATCTATTTGCCGTTAGCTTTATTCATAGCTGCGGTAGCCGCCGCAACTTCGGCCTTCGGGTCGCCATTGGCATCAATTACTTTATTGTAAGCGTTGCCAAAGTTTTCCCAGTAAGCGGTCAACTCTTTGTTTTGCGGGCGGGGGAAGCCGGTGGCTACTGCCGTCGCAAACGCCTGAGTTAGCGGGTCAGCAATCTGGATAGTTTTGTCAGCCGGGATATGGCCTGCGGTATCCACAAAGATTTTCTCAATCTTGGCGCTGGTCATATACAGGGCGAAATTGACCGCCGCGTCTGCGTTTTTAGTATTGGCATTGATGTGCCAACCGTCTACGCCAGTCAACGGGGTAGCCGGACCTTTCGGGCCAGCCGGGATAGGAGCAACCCCCAGTTTGTCGCCCAACTTCTCTTTGAAGTCGCCGAGCTTCCAGGGGCCTTCCACTACGGCATCAAGTTGTCCACCCTGGAAAGCCTGACCAAACTTGTCGCCATCGGTGAAGGACTGCGCGCCCGCCGCTTTCATATCCTTCAGGAACTGCAAGCCATCGGCGAAACCGCCCTGGTCGGCAATTGCTTTGCCACTGGCATCGAACAACTTGCCACCAAAGCCACCAAAGAAGCCATAAACGTGATAGGCGCTCTGGTTGAAGCCGAACTTGGTGCCAGCCTTCTGTGCCGCCAACATTTCGTCGGTAGTCTTGGGTGGGGTCTTAACCTTGTCCTTATTGTAATACATAGCAACGGCCTTCAGCGATTCCGGCACCAGATAAAGCTTGCCGTCTACTTTAGAGCCATCTATCGCAACTGTCGAGACATTCTCTAGCTTGCCCTTCAGCTTGTCGTCCAAATTCAGTAGCAAGTTAGCGCGAACCAGGTCGCCCAGGCTGTCGTTCGGCACGATGAACAGGTCGGGGCCGCCGCCTGCCGCTGCTTCGCTCTTGAACTTGTTGAAAATCTGGTCAAACGGAATATCGAGTACTTCGAGTTGAGCGTTCGGGTTGTCGGTCTTGAATTGCTTCAGGGCCGCGTCCAGAGCCGCGCTTTCTGCTTTTCCGCCAGAGCCATAAGCGTGCCAGACGGTCAATTTGCCCGTAACAGGCGGAATAGCCGCGCCAGCAGCGGCGGTGGTAGCGCCCGCAGCAGTAGTAGCGGCGGCAGTAGTTGCACCAGCGGCCGCAGTAGTAGCGGCGGCAGTAGTGGCTGGTTTCGCGGTAGTAGCGGCTGCGGCCGCAGTGGTCGCAGCAGCGGCCGCAGTAGTAGCAGCCGCAGCGGTAGTAGCGGCGGCGGTGGTCGCTGCTGGAGTGTTAGTAGCGTCGCCGCAGGCAACCAGGGCCAGGGCCATCATCATACAAACTAACATCGCAGCAAAGCTCTTGTACAGCTTTTTGGTCACAGCTTCTCCTCCTTTAGAGAGTGTAATCAGTAAACAACATCACAACATTCAGCCTTATCAGGCTATAGATTTATGGAAAAAGCAGCGAGCTAAGTTTAATCTGCAAAGCTCACAAAAAATTAGGTCGCCGCCTGTCAATGTTCGTCTTAGTAAAAGCTTTTCCGATTTTTTTTCCTACAGAAATTGAGCTACTACCGACATTCTACTTGTGTTAAATTTTCAAGAGAAGAGAGATTGTAAGGTATTGAGCAACTAAACAGGGTGTACTAAAATATCTCTAACTTTGAATTTTGATTTTGATTTACATATTGGCTATCGCTGGCCCTTTGAAAACTTCCTGCAAAACCAGCGTTGCCGCCCCCACTGCAACGGCTTCGCGTCCTAGCTGGCCTGTCACAATACTTGTATCTTCATAGTTAGATAATAAACTGCGCATTTTCACCGTTTCACGAATCGGGTTCAGTATCAAATCGCCGACGGCAGCCACTCCTCCGCCCAAAATAATCATCCCCGGATTGAATAGATTAATCAGGTTAGCCAGTGCAATTCCGATATAACGCCCGGCATCCTCCAATACCTCACGGGCCAATCGGTCACCATTTTCCGCCGCTTCCGCAATATCTTGCGCGGTTAAATCTTCCAGCCCCGACCAATTTTTCAGGCTACTTTCTCGTCCGGCCTGAATTGCCAGTCGAACCCGCGATATAATTGCTGGTGATGCTGCCATACTTTCCAGGCAACCGTAACTACCACAGCGACAGGGCGGGCCATCGCGAGTAATGGTAATATGTCCGATTTCTCCGGCACTGCCGCGCTGCCCTCGATAGACCTTGCCATCGAGTACCAGCCCGCAACCAATTCCTGTGCCAATTTTAATATAGGCAAGGTGTTGTTGTCCAATCCCTGCGCCGCGCCATTTTTCTGCCAGTGCGCCCAGGTTTGCATCGTTTTCAACCTGCACCGGCAAACTAAATTCCTGGGCTAGATACTGCTTCAATGGAAAGAGATTCCAACCTGGCATAATCGGCGGTGCAACTACCGCGCCCGTGGTATGGTCGAGTGGCCCTGGTACGCCTACCCCGATACCTAATATCCGGCTGCGATTTACCTTTGGGTTGTTCATCAATTCGCGAATATAGTTTAATATTCGCGGCATCGCTTTATCCGGCCCCATATCAATACTGAACGGGTACGCGCTTTCGGCGATAATATTTCCTTCTAAGTCGGTGATAATTGCCAGCAGATGATTCGCGCCAATATCCACTCCCATAACATGGCCTGCCGCGTAGTTGAAGTTAAGCATTATCGGGCGGCGACCACCATTGCTTTCGCCTGTGCCAAAATGCTGTACAATGCCTTCATCCAGCAAGCTATTTATGATATTAGATACGGCGGAACGGCTAAGTTTGGTGCGCTGGGCGATTTCGGCGCGGGAGATTGTACCTTCCTGACGAAGAATATTCAGGACAATACTACGGTTCAGCTCTCCCATGAGCCGGGCATCAGCGCTTTCTTTGCGCGTTGAGACCGACCAGAGTAATTGCTCTGGGTCTTGCTCTCGTTCTTTCACCATGTTGACCTGCTCTAATCCGAGTTTGTCAAGTGTTTTTACTAAGTATGATTGGTTATTTGATTCATCAGTCGTATTGCTGCTAATGTTATAGCACAGCCCGCTTTGTTTGTCAAGTAGGAAAACAAAGTCTTTAATTAAACTGCTGGGATTTATCTGGTTTTTTCATCGATAGAGCTTTGTCCAGTCTCTGTTCAATTTATAGCAACAAATATTCCACAAATCAAGTTCAGCTTTTCCCCTTAGCCGATTTGTTCCTAACTCCATATTACAAAGTATTTCGTACTACCGAAATGCAAAATCTTCTGTGCTAGAGTAAGATAGCCTCGTTTGAGCATCAGAATGAATTAAGAATTAGAAAGGAACACAGATGCACACAGATTAGCACAGATACACACAGAGTTTATGATATTTTAACCATATAATCAATGGTAGAATATGCGTGACGCACTAAAAAACCTTGCAATAGCTTCTGCCAAATCTAAGAGGTCAAAACTATAAATTTATCTGTGTTCATCTGTGGTTCTCTGTGTTCATCTGTGTTCCTTATTAAACTTGATTTTTGACTTAAAAAAGGAGTAGTAATGTGTCCGAAAAATTAATTGTGCCTGATGCGCCGCCTGCGTCGTTAGATATACAGCTTGAGAATAAATATGTAACCCTTGCCAGTGGTATTCGGGTCTGTTATGTTGAAGCCGGGCCAGCCGATGCGCCTGCCGTTTTGCTTACGCATGGCTTTTTAGGTTCACTGGCGGATTGGCGCTACACCACCAAACCGCTTGCCGACCTTTCAACCAGCAATCAAGGCTTTTTGCCCCGCCGCCTGATTGCGCTTGACTGGGTTGGTTTTGGCCTGAGTGATAAACCAGCTACTGGCTACTCCTTGAAATATTTTGCCGATTTCCTCAAAGATTTTGCCGATGCGCTCGACTTAAAGCAGTTTGATTTGATTGGTCACTCGATGGGCGGCAAGCACAATCTGGCCTTCACCATTTACTACCCGGAGTATGTTCGGAAACTGGTTCTGGTAGATACCGATGGTTTTGTGAAAGACCCCTGGTGGACAAATGTAACCAACAAGTGGTATTTCAAGCCACTGGCAAATTATTCGACGGTTTTACTCAGCAAGCCCAAATTTATTCGGGCCAGCCTCAAAAGTGTTTTCTATGATACCAAGTTCTTTCCTAAAGACGATGAAATCATGCGTGCTTCCACTAAACTACGTGACCCCCAATATGTAGCTTCGCTACGCGCCCTCAACCGTGATTATCCCGGCTTGAGCATGAAATTAACCGGGCTTTTTGACCGTCTATCCGAGATTACTGTGCCAATCCAGATTTTTTGGGGGCAACAAGACCGCATTCTAAACGTCAGTCAAGCTCATATCGCGCATCAGCAACTAGCTACATCGAGCCTGCACCTTTTTGATAAGTGTAGTCACATGCCCCAAGTTGAAAAGAGTGCTGAATTTAACCAGCTAGTTTTGCAATTTCTTGATAAAGAATCGTAACGACGTTTGTAATGTTTATCGGTTAAAATAGCTTCGCACTAGCAGCAAGGAAATCAATTTGTATTTTTTTCAAAAACAGGACAAATTCGTTGCTAAATGAAACCGATACAAAAATTCAAGTGTCTGAGGGAGTTGCCAGTCAGTCGCGTTTGGGTATTTGGCTGCGTCGTTATCACTGGCTTGTCGCTCTGGTTTTGTACACTCTGGTAATTGTGGGCATAACTTATCCGCTTATCTTTAGGCTGAACGAAAACTTGATTGGCTATGCACAAGGCGACGGAGTCTGGTTTACCTGGTTGCTCTGGTGGTTCAAACACGCCATTGAGACCGGGCAAGACCCTGCTCGTACCAACTATATTTTTGGCCTGCTCCCGTCTGTCCAAATTTTTATGGACACGTTTTATAATGAGCTTTTGGCTTTTCCACTTCAATGGCTCTTGACTCCCGTTGGTGCTTACAATGTCCTGACCTTGTCGGGGTTTGTGCTGAGTGGTATTACGACCTATTACCTGGCGGCGGAATTTGTACCCAGCAAAATCGCCTGTTTTGTCGCCGGTTTTCTGTATAGCTTCAGCACTTATCATATGGTGCGCGCCCCGTCTCATATAAGCTACGCCACTTTGCAATGGTTGCCTTTTTTTGCCTGGTGCGTCTTTGTTTTCTACCGCCGACCTAGCCTGAAAAACGCTACATTCATGGGACTGAGTTTAGTTCTCATCCCATTCTCCGACCTTTATTATGTGGCCTATTTCCTCTTGCCCTTTAGCCTGCTCTTTCTTATTGGCAAGCTCCTGACCGATTTTCGCTGGTTCAAGCAACCGCGCCATTTGCTGCTGGGCGGTTTTGGTTTGCTGCTTGGTCTGGTGCTGGCGCTGCCGCCGCTACTTGGCTTTCTTATGGTAGACCCCGATGTACAGATTACTGCTCGCCTCGCTGCCAGTAGCGCCGAGCTTTTCTCTGCCGATTTGCTCGAATTTTTCTTTCCCTTTCCCTACAATCCTTTTGTGGGCGATTTTACCGCCGTAATTTATGCTATTACTGGTCCGAACAAATTCGAGACCTCCACTTATTTGGGCTTTGTGAGCCTCTGGTTGGGACTTAGTGCCTTGTTGTCCCCTCGCACTCGTAATCGTGTTACTGCTTTTTGGTTGGTGCTGGGGCTAGTCGGGCTGATATTAGCAATGGGGCCGAAGATAAATATTGCCGGGCAAACCCTGTTTGAGTCGTGGCCCTACAAATTCATTTTCAACCTGCCGTTTCTCTCGAATTTTCGCGCCCCTGGTCGAATAGTAGTTTTGCCGATGCTGGCGCTGGCAATTCTGGCGGCCTTTACCGTGAACGAATGGATGCGCCGCCTGAAAAACAACCAGGGTCGGCGTATAATCATGATTGGTTTATTAGCCTTCTTTTTGACTATTTCGCTGGCAGAGCATATGGTCTGGGCTTTTCCTTATCCTGCTACCGCTATTCCCACCTCCGAACTCTACCCGCAAATTGCCGCCGACCCTATACCCGGTCTGGTACTCGATTTGCCGCTTCAAACGACCAGCCCTTACCAATCGCTTTTTACCATCCGTAATCAGTATTACCAGACGCTCCACCATAAACCGATTGTAGGAGGTGTTGCGCCGCGCACCAGTGAACTTCTCCTGTCTTCCATAACCAATATTCCATATTTAGCCGAGTTTAAGCTTTTGCTAAATGGCAAAGCCGCTGAAGCGCAAGGAGAAATTTACCCGACCAAAATTAGCTTTAAGCAGGGTTTGCAGGAAAATCGCGTTCGTTACGTGATATTGCGCCGCAACTTTGATACGCCTTTCTATAGCCCCATTCTAGGCCCGGCGGTTTTTGAGCAGACTAATTACGATAACTTGAACCGCTTTTTGCAGGCCGATTTGGGTCAGCCCTTTTACCAGAGCGAAGCCGAAAACATCACCGCCTGGAAAATCGAACCTATCCCACCGCCCGACCCAACTCGTTACCAGTTTAAGCTCGGCTCTGGCTGGGCGATTGGCATGAAGTTGCACGACGCGAAAATTGAGCGGTTGGTGGAGCAAAAAAGCCAGCTACTTATTAGCGCACCTCAAGTCAGCAAACAACCTCTACGCTTTACCGCTACTTCCTATTTTAAGCCGATGACCTTACAGGTGCGGCTAAACGGCGTGCTGGTGAATACCACTCGCTTCGACCAGCCTTCCCAGACTCAAATGATAGATTTAGGCCAAATCGAACTCAAGCCCGGTCAAAATATTCTTGAGTTTGACGCACCCGAAGGTTGTTCCCGTCCCAGCACCTTCAGCGACCAAACTTCGGACACTCGTTGCTACAGCTTCGGTATTGGTCAACTTGAAATGAAGTAATTATTCTTACAGTCCACAAAGATTGTGGACTGTAAGAATATTTCAAAAAGAACGGTTTGTCTTAAATATGTAGTTCATGATGATAGAAATCGAGGTATTGGCGGGCTGAGGCTTCCCAGGAGTAGTCGCGCTCCATGTTGAGGCGAATGAGGTTGCGCCACTCTTCGGGTCGGGCATAGACCGCCAGCGCCCGGTCTATTGCCGATAACATGTGAACGGCCTCGTAAGGGCCGAAGACGAACCCATTGCCATAGTTTGCGTCGGGATTATATTCCTGCACTGTATCTACCAGACCGCCGGTATGCCGGACGATAGGAATAGAGCCGTAGCGCATCGCAATTAACTGCCCCAGACCGCACGGTTCAAAGCGCGATGGCATCAGGAAGAAGTCGCTACCTGCATAGATTTTTTGGGCGATGGTGGTATCGAAGGCCAGAACAGAAGTTACTTTGCCGGCGTAGCGCTGTGCCAGATGGCCCAGGAAATCGTGGTACTGCGGTTCGCCCGTGCCAAGCACCACCAGTTGCACGTTCTTTTCGAGAAGACGGTCGGCGGCTTGCACCACAAGATCAAAACCTTTCTGGTTTGCCAGCCGCGAAATCATGCCGATTATCGGTATGTTGGCCTCGCGGGGCAGATTCAGGCGTTGCTGAAGGTCAAATTTGTTGGCAGCCCGTTTCTCGATAGAAGTGTGGTCGTAATTGGAGGAAATCTGGCGGTCAGTAGCCGGATTATAGACATTATAGTCAATCCCATTCAGGATGCCCCACAAATGTCCCCAGCGATAATTGAGCAGCCAGTCCAAATCTTCGCCATATTCGGGAGTCAGAATTTCGCTGGCATAGGTCGGGCTGACCGTACTGACCGCATCGGCATAAGCAATGCCGCGCCCCATAATATTGACCATACCATCGCGGTCTCCCCAGACAATGCCCAACCGTTCTAGCCCGGTCTGTCGTAGCCAGCTTCGGTCAAAAATGCCCTGGTAAGCCAGATTGTGAATAGTGAAGGCGCTCTTGACTCCGCTCAAAAACCAGTCACCGCTATAAACCGTTTTAAGATAAGCAGGTATTAGCCCAGTGTGCCAGTCGTTAGCGTGAATTATATCGGGCTTCCAGTTGAGCATGTGCAGCATGGTGAGCGCACCCCGGCAAAAAACTACAAAGCGGTCGCCATCGTCATCATAGCCATAAACCCGTTCCCGCTCAAAATGGTGCTGGTTCTGGATAAAATAAATCGGGACTTGTGGCCCGCCCTCCTGGGTCGGCAAGCGACTCTCGAAGACGGCGGTGCTGGTATCGCCATGCCCGATTTGCACGTTCATCTGAGAAATGACCATTTGCAGATTATAGCGCTCGAAGGAAATGCTGCCGTAGAGCGGCATCACCACCCGCACATCGTGGCCCAGCGCAGCCAAAGCCAGGGGGAGCGAACCGATTACATCCGCCAGCCCGCCCACTTTGGCGAAGGGGGCAACCTCCGCCGATACAAACAAGATTCTCATCGCTTACTCGCCTTTTCGGACGCGCCGCTTTAACTTCTGCTGGGCGGGAGCTTCGATGGTTTCGCCAGTGGCAAGTTCTTTTTCGGGAAAATCGCCCGGCTTAATCTCCGTCCCAATTTTGCAATTTCGCCCGACCTTCATACCATCGGGCAAATTGGCGCGCTTGCCAATTAGCGTAATGCCAGTGTTGAGGCGCTGCGGTTCGAGCTTATTGGGCGTATTATCGTCACCATAGCCAATCACGCTATCTGCCCCGATAACTACTTCTTTATCAATCACGGCACGGTCTACAATCGTGTTCTTGCCAATTACGGTATCGAACATGACGATAGAATCGCGCACCACTGCGCCTTCCTCGACAATTACGCCGGGCGAAAGTACGCTATGAGTGACTTCGCCGTAAATCTGGCAGCCATGCGAAATCATGCTACGCTCGACTTTGGCCTGGGGACTAACCAATGCCGGAGGACGCTCTTCGCTTTTAGTGCGAATAACCCACTGACGCTCGTACAGGTCAATTGCGGGTGGCTCGTCCAATAATTCCATATTGGCATCCCAGTAAGATTGCACCGTTCCCACGTCGCGCCAGTAGCCATCAAAGGCATAGGCATAGACCTGGTCGCCGTTTTCAATCATTCTGGGGATAATATTATGCCCAAAGTCGTGCTGACTGCTGGTATTCTCGGCATCTTTTACCAGCGAATCAATCAAAATTTCTTTGCTGAAGACATAAATGCCCATCGAGACCAGGTTGCTCTTGGGCTGTTTGGGCTTTTCCTGAAAATCTATTACCCGCCCGCTTTCATCCGGCGTTACGATACCGAAGCGATGGGCTTCCTCAATCGGAATTCGCATTACGCCCACAGTTACGTCGGCGTTCTTGGCTTGATGCAATTCAATCATGGGGCGATAGTCCATTTTGTAAATATGGTCGCCGCCCAAAATCAAGACAGTCTCGAAATTTATTTCGGTCAACTGCTCGATATTTTGATAAACCGCGTCGGCAGTACCACGATACCAGTCGGCATCCTTGCGGCCCAAATAGGGCGAAACCATCCGAATACCGCCATGCATTCGGTCTAAATCCCAGGGCTTACCATTGCCAATATGGTCGTGCAACGAAAGCGGACGGTACTGGGTCAGCACCAGCACATCAAACAACCCGGAATTAACACAATTACTGAGAGCAAAATCAATAATACGGTACTTCCCGGCGAACGGCACAGCAGGCTTGGCTCGCTTCTCTGATAAAATACTCAACCGTTCTCCCTGGCCGCCGGCCAGAATAATGGTAATTACATCCTTAGTTGGCCTGTTCATGTTCTCTCTTATCCTTTTTACAACCGATTTACGATTTACGATTTATCGCGGTCTGTGTCGACCTGTGTCGTTACTTCTGTCCTGATGAGTTACTTTGATAGGTGCGGGGGGCGGCGTAAAATTGCAGAGTTGCAAGGTGTCCACGAGCTTGTTTAGCCTTGCTTATAATGAGCCACAAGCAAGCCATTGTCAAGCGGAATCGGCTAAAAAGCTCAAGGTTTGTCGGGAAAAGTTTCAAGTTCCAGGTTTCAAGTTTCAAGTTTCAAAATCTAGTTTATTCGTATTCCGTCTTTAATTCAAAACTCAAAACTCAAAACTCAAAACTATAAAAAATCTGTGGTTCTCTGTGTGCATCTGTGTTTTTTCTTAATTAAATCAGCCTTCTTTTCGCAGTTTGGTCTCAGGGCCGAGGTCGAGCTTTTTGCCGATATGGTCGAGCTTGAAGCTAACATTGGATGGCTCGGGCGGCTTGCCGGGTTGGTATTCGGCGCTGACCAGATAATGTTCGCAATTTTCGAGCAGCCATTCGCGCCAGAGATACGGGCTGCCAGTCATTATTTCGGTGACGAACCCGGCCAGTGCCGCGCCATGTCCGACTACCGCAATCGTTTCGTGCAAACCTGCTTCGGCCCGGATAATTTCCCAGAGCGCCCGGTCTACGCGAGTATGAAAGACCTCGCGAGTTTCGCCGCCAGGCCAACCAAAGGTCGGGTCGTCGGAGCGCCATGCGGTAAAGATTTCGGGCATCCGCTCCTTGATTTCAGGGATGCTCATGCCCTCCATTTCACCAAAATTGAGTTCTTTCAAGCCTTCATTCATTATCGGGGTTAGATTGGTTAGACGGGCCAGTGGCTCGGCGGTCTGGGCTGCCCGCCGCAACGGACTGACGTATAATTGCTGGATATGATATTTGGCTACCAGTTGTTCCGCCGCAGCGCGGGCCTGTTCGCGGCCTTTCTCGTTTAAATCGGGGTCGCCCCATCCGGTCAGGCGCAGGCCGGTATTGTGGTCGGTTTCGCCGTGCCGTAATAAAATTAGTTGTAATTTATTCATTTTCTACTTTCTTAAATCCCATTCCACGCGGCCTCGTCACCTATCCTTGTATCGTTGGGGCGCAATGATGAATTTTAACCAAATAAAGCGGGTATAGCGGTAGGGGCGCATCGCATACGCCCTATTGATATGAGGCAGTGTTCAAGGGCGTATGCGATGCGCCCCTACCAAAACCATTGCCCACACCACGATTTAATAGTTAATGTTCATCATTGCGTCCCAAAGGGTCTGATGAATCAAACCCCTACCAGGAGAGGTTTATGAAGCCATACTATTATAATAATGTGCCGCAAGCAGTTTTGCAAGAAAATAGCTTTTGGAAAATTGTCGCAAAAGACTTTCAAAACCTATTGACAGAGCCGAAAAAGTGAGCTATACTCTGAATGAACTTCATTCATTATAACGTGGTAATGGCTGAAGGGCAAACCTAAAAGAACGGATAAGTTAAAATGGTTACGCAAGTAGCAAAAAAAGAGGGCAGTCGCTCGAAGCAGGCTGACAAGCGCCAAGCAATTATTGAAGCAGCTCGTAATCTGTTTACTACAGTGGGCTACGAGAACACTACTATCGCGGAGGTGGCGAAGCAGGCCGGGGTTGCGGTTGGAACGGTTTATCTTTACTTCAAAACCAAGCAAGAACTATTGCAAGGGGTAAAAGGTAACTGGGATCAGCAGTTGGTGGCGTTTATGGCAGAATTGGATTTGCAATCAGTGCCGTACCATTTGCGGGCGCGACCACTGATAGCAGCTTGCTTTGAAATCTGCGAAAGGTTCAGCGATATGGTGCAACTGATGGGGATGCAAGCCCCCATGATTGGTGAAGACCATGACATTCAGACTGGACACGAAGGCGGTCTGCTTCACGAAACGATTAAAGCCTTTTTCGATGAAGCAATCGCCGCCGGAGTCTTCCGACCAGTGGATAGCAAAGCCGCTGCAATTCTAGCCTTCGGCATGGTGAACAGTGCTTTGCACCAATGTTTCGACATCGAAGGTGGTCGCAGCCAGCAAAAATATATTGATACGCTGGTAGATGCGATGGGACACTGGTTACTAAAGCCCGAAATTCTAGCGACATTCTATTCCTAGTTCTTCTTTTTACAGCTTAAAATTTAAGTAATTCAGGCTAATTTAGCCTGGACAGATTTTATTTAGCTTTTTTTTGACCAATTTTCACTGAATGAGCTTCATTCAGTAATAAATCTTAGTATTCTGGTGTCCATCACCAATTTTTTTGAACTAAAAGCTGCTGAATGAAGTTCATTCATTCTAACTATTTGGTTCAGCAATCTTGAATAAAGGAGCAAGCCAATCCAACCAGGTGATTACGACTACACTTTCAGCGAAAAGCAGGTAGTCGCTGAATATCAAGCCGAAGCGCGCAAGGACGTGCTACTAGCCCTCGCAAAGCAGGCAAGACAAGCGAAAAAGCAGAAGGCGCAGCTTCAAACACCCAATATTCGCAAACGAACCTAAAGCATAAGCAATTATTTGCCTACGTCATGCTGAGGAACGAAGCATCTCTGGTCGCCCAGGTAAAATATTTAGGGTAAACCGAGACCCTTCCTTCGTCAGGGTGACGGTCCAGGCAGTTAGCAATCACAATCACAATCGTAAATCGTAAATCGTAAATCGTAAATCGTAAATCGTAAATCGTAAATCGCAAATCGTAAATCGTAAATCGTAAATCGTAAATCGCCGGTACCCTCTGGGTGCGTAAATCGTAAATCGTATAAGGAGTATAAACAGATGTTTACAGGACTGGGCAACTTTATCTATCGCTGGCGTTGGGCCGTGCTGGGGGCAGGGCTGGCCTTTATGATTGTCAGTGGCGTGTTTGGGACGAGTGTTTTTGGCAAGCTCAAAGGGGGCGGCTTTAACGACCCGGAAGCTGAGTCTACGAAGGCAATTGAGGCGATTCACCAGCAATTAGGCCGCGACGAGGGCGCACTAATAGTATTGTTCAACGCTAAAGACGGTGCAACCGCCGACCAACCGCAATACAAACAGGCGGTAGAGGCGACCCTGGCTAAAGTTGATGGCAAGCCGGGCGTAGCCAAAATTACGACTTTCTACAACACTGGCGCACCGCAGCTTATCTCGAATGACCGCAAGAGTACCTATGCGGTGGTCGGGCTGCACGGCGACGAGGAAGCCCAGGCCAAGTATCTTAAAGATTTGCGTCCGCTTTTGAAGAGCGAAGACAGCCAGCTTTCGGTACGGCTGGGCGGCGCACCTGCTATCAGTGAAGAAATTAGCGAGCAGGTGAGCAAAGACCTGGAGAAGGCCGAGACCATGACCTTCCCCATCCTGGCGGTATTATTAATCCTGATTTTCGGTAGTCTTATTGCGGCGGGCTTGCCACTGGCAATCGGTGGGGTAAGCATTCTGGGAGCGTTTCTGATTTTGAACGTTATCAGCAGCTTTACTAATGTTTCGATTTTTGCGGTAAACGTAATTACGATGCTGGGCCTGGGGCTGGCGATTGACTACAGTTTGTTTATGGTCAGCCGCTTCCGCGAGGAACTGCCCCGGCACAATGGCGATGTGCGGGCCGCACTCAGCAAAACCATACAGACGGCGGGCCGGACGGTGATGTTTAGCGGTTTGACCGTGGCGATTAGTTTGCTCAGTCTGCTGGTCTTCCCGCAGATGTTCCTGAAGAGCATGGGTATGGGCGGCGCGGCGGCGGTGCTGGTAGCGATGGTCGCGGCTCTGACGATTTTACCGGCGGCGCTGGCTTTGCTGGGCAATCGGGTCAATTCGCTCTCTATCTGGTCGCTCATTCGCCGCAATCAGAAAATCGAAACCAAAAGCGTCGAAAGCGGTTTCTGGTATAGCATGAGCCAGTTTGTGATGAAGCGTCCGACCATTATATTGATAGCGACGCTAGTACCGTTGATTTACCTGGGCTTGCCGTTCCTGCGGGTTAATTTCTCGATACCCGATGCCCGAAGCTTGCCAGCAGGTTATGAAAGCCACGTAGTCAGCGAAGTTTTGACCCGCGATTTCCCCCGCAACGAAACCAGCCCGGTGCAATTAGTAATCCGCACCAACGGCAACGCCCTGGATAGCGCCAACCTGAGCGCTCTGTACGATTATACCCGGCAGGTAGCGGGAGTA
>JBBQXW010000150.1:0-16328 GCA_038209275.1 Chloroflexia bacterium
TTCAGCGTTAAAGCATATTTGATTACAGGACAAGGAGTTTTATTTTTCTATAGCCTGCAAGCAGCACAAAAAGGTACTCCTCAATTTGTAGCGCTTTCTTCCAGTGTTTCTGACACAGGTGAACAAAGTAATGAGGCTCTAAAAGTAAACCGAGTTCAAAGTTTGGGAAAACTAGCTGATTTTGAGATAGGAGTAGTTCAAGTAGATTGGATTGATCGTGCTAAACAAGTAATTACATTACAGGTTACACCTCTTGGAAGTGATAAATATGTTTGGCAAGTTGCGCCCTTAAAACAAAATTCTCCTAACCCCAAAAGAACTCAACTCACTTGGTATTCCGCTGACGCTGAACCTTCGGAACTTCAAATTACCTCTGGTTCTACAATTGATAATAGTTATGCCCTTTTAAAAGTGTTCATGCTAGACCAATCCGAACAAATTGATATTAATATTCCGACGCTCTACTTCAATGTAGACCGACAAAATATAGTAAGTCCTTTGACAGCGGCAGAATATACCAATTTGAATGCTGCTGCCATCAAACCAACCACTCCTGGTCCTGACGATCTCAAAGCAGGGCAACCTCCAAGAGCTACAGTAGCACCAATTGAACCACCACGTAGCAAACCATGAGTGCCTTGGATCTCCTGTTTCATCTTTTGTCAACTTACACCTTGAGAGTTGAAAGGCTAAAGCTGAGTTAGCAAAGCTAGAAATGTATTGACTAAGTTAGGACGAAGCACTATAATTTAGCCGTCGAAAAGGTGCCTCGAAGCAGAAGCGGGACGAGGATCTATAGTAAAACTGAAATGCTTTACGCCTGTTGGCACTGTATAGTATTGCTGAAATACCAGTCACTATTCAACGTAGTGACTGGTATTTCTCTTTAACACCGCAAGAAAATCGGCTTCATGCTATAATATCCGCAGCTTTATCTGCTGGCCTTAATAGGCACTTTAAGTATTCGTGGTTTTGCCAGAAATTTGCGGTTGGGAACAACTACCGAACCTCAATTTTGAACTTTGAATTTTGAACTATCCTGATGACTGGTACTTTCGAGAACGAGCATTTGAATCTGGAATATACTTTGGAGTGCGGTCAGACTTTTCGCTGGAAGAGAATGCCGGACGGCTTTTATTACGGCATGGCCGGAGATACTTTTGCGCGTATTCGGCAGGAAGGCTCGCGTTTTTCTTATGAAACTGCGCCACGCCTGGATGATTACGCGGTGCTGGCCCAATATTTCGGGCTGGATAGCGACCAGGAATACCGCGAAACGCTGGATGCGCTGCGTACCGACCCGGCTATTAGCCGGGCCATTGACCGCTACTATGGCTTGCGCCTGCTCCATCAACCGCCCTTTGAAACACTGATTTCCTTTATACTATCTGCCAACAATAATATTCCCGCCGTGTCGCGCACCATGCAAGCGATTAGCAAACAGTATGGTACGCCTGTGCTGCTGGGCAAATATCGGGGCTATGTCTTTCCAACGCCGGAGCAATTGAGCGAAGCCACCGAAACTGTCCTCAACGAAGAATGTGGAGCGGAATACCGGGGACGGTATATAATAGAAACGACCCACATGATATTGAACGAGCAATTTGACTGGGAAAACTTGCGGGGATTGCCTTACGCCTGGGCGCATGGGCAATTGACCCGCTTTCCTGGGGTCGGGCGCAACGTGGCGGATTGCGTGCTACTCTTTTCGCTCGGCAAATACGAGGCGTTTCCGCTTGATGGCTGGGTGCAACAGGCCATGGAAACCTACTATTTTGAGGGGCGCAAAACTCCGCCGCGCGAAATACACCGTCTGGCTGCTGCAAAATGGGGCGATTATGCCGGCTACGCCAATGAATTTCTGTTTATGTATGCTCGAAATCATCTACGACGAGGAAGATGAGCAAATGAAATGTTAATTGTTTATATTTTCAAAATTGCCAGTTGGCTATGTTACAAAGTGCCGCGCCGGATTAGCTACGCCGTTGCTACTATTGGGGGTGAACTTTATTACTGGATTGCCCGTAACCACAGCCGCCATGCTGACCGCAATATGCGGATTGTGCTAGGCGAACCAAAGATTAATCGGCGGGTGCGATTGGTAGCGCGTCGCTCCTTCCGCAACTATGCTAAATATATGGTCGAATTTTTGGCTCAATCGCACCCCAAAGCGCCCACCCGTCCCGGCTTTATGGGACAAGGCGGCTGGCATTATTTCGATAGCGCCCTAGAGCAAGGCAAAGGCTTGATGCTGGTCACGCCACACCTGGGCAACTGGGATGCTGCAATTGAACTGGTCTGCGGCTACAGCAAATATCAACTACATACCGTTGCCCACGATTTCAAGCCGCCCGAACTTAATAAACTAATCCAGGGTTCGCGCGAACGCCTCGGCATCAAAGTTTATTCGCCCGAAGGAGCATTGCGCGGTTTGTACAACGCCCTCAAGAAGAACGAAGTCGTGGTGCTGCTGATTGATTCGCCGTTGAAAAACGAAGGAATCATCGTCGAGATGTTTGGCAAGCCAGTACGCTTCGCACAAGGCCCGGCAACCCTCGCCCTCAAAACTGGCGCGGGCATCATGCTCGGCTACGTCACCCGGCAACCCGGCAACCAGACTTTTTACGCCGTCTGGGAAGCGCCGCTTCAATACGAAGTAACGGGCGACCGGGAACGCGATATTGTACAGGTCACGCAATTATTGGCAAAATCTATCGAGCAACTGATTCGTCGCCATCCCGACCAGTGGTATATGTTCCGCCCGCTCTGGCTGACCGAAGAAGAAGTGATTGAACACGAACGCCATCAACAAAAAAGCGGCGAACGCCGCAGTCGCCGCAAAAGTGTCGCGCCAGTAGAAAGTGTCGCCAGCGTTGATTAGTCCGTACAATCTTTTTCGAGTGGGGTCAAAAGTTGCGCCCCGCCTCCCGGTCTGGCTGGGCAACGGCCTGTGCGATTTGGTCGGGCTGTTTATTTATTTTTTCATCGCATCCAAACGCAAGGCGGTCTTGTGCAACCTGAACCACGTCATGCCCGAACGCCCCGAAACCGAGCGACGGAGTATTGCTCGTTCGATTTGCAAAAGCACCATGCGGAATTATTACGATTTGATGCGGGTTCACAGCCTCACCAACGCCCAACGCATGGCCCAAATTGATGTGATTGGGCTGGAATATGTTTACGAAGCACTAAAACACAATAAGGGAATTGTGGCGATTGCCGGACACCAGGGCAGTTTTTCATTCGTCTGCCAGATTGCCACCGATGTCAATTTTGAGTTTTATTTGACGGTTGAGCCGATTAAGCCGCCCAAGTTTTTTGAACTGATACGCTGGTTACGCGAACAAGACCCGCGTACTCACACTATCGCGGTCGGTGGCAGCGAAACGCGCAATATCTTTCGCGCCCTCAAAAATAACGGCATGGTCTGTATAGCGATTGACCGCGATGTGCTGGATAACGGCGTGCCGCTTACTTTCTTCGGCGCAGAAACCAAACTGCCCACTGGCGCTGCCGAAATTGCCCTGCGTACTGGCGCACCCATTCTGCCTATCTGTGCTTTCCGTACCCCCGGCGGACGGCACGGTCTCCGCTTCTATCCCGGCTTTTTTGCCGAATCCACTGGCAACAAAGCCGCCGATGTCGCCAACCTCAGCGCCCAAATGCTCCGCCACATCGAAAACATGATTCGCACCTACCCCGAAGATTGGGTCGTCCTCCAACCCATCTGGCCCGAATGCTAGGGATTTACGATTTACGCACCCAGCGGGTACCCGCGATTTACGATTTACGATTTACGATTTACGATTTACGATTTACGATTGAAGTGATGAGTAATGAGTGATGAGTGATGAGTGGTAACTACTGCCCATTGTCATGCTGAGGAACGAAGCATCTCTGGTTGCCGAAGTATGCTGCTGTGGGTAGAGCCGAGACCCTTCCTGCGTCAGGGTGACAGTTGCAAATAGGGCGGTGGCAAAATAGGTTTTTCTGGTGTAGGAAGGGGCTGCGCCCTCGATTTGTGAGGTCGGGGGAAATCCATTGTCGGAGCAATGTCCTACAGGTTTGGGCCGGATTGTAGGATGCTGCTCCGTCAGCTGATTTTCCATTGGCGGAGCAATGTCCCACAAAGTCGGGCCGAATTGTAGGATGCTGCTCCGTCAGCTGATTTCTCCCACAAATTCGGGCCAGATTGTAGGATGCTGCTCCGTCAGCTGATTTCTACTCATCACTCATCACTCTAATCGTAAATCGTAAATCGTAAATCCTTAGTGTCTCTCGCCCAAAACTTCGCCGATGCGTAGGGCGAGGTGGAGGGCGAGGCCCGTTTCGGCATCTTCGAGGTCGAGGTTGGTGATTTCCTGAATGCGGCGGAGACGATAGAGCAAAGTGTTGCGGTGCAGGTGCATTTCGCGAGCCATTTCGCTGGGGCTACCGTGATAGCGGAAGTAGGCTTCGAGGGTTTGCAAAAGTTCGCCGCCGTTGCGGGCATCGTGTTCGAGCAGACGGCCCAGCACTTCTTGATAAAAATCGCGCAAATCTTTCTGTCCGCCGACGCTGAGTAGCAAGCGGTAAACTCCCAAATCGCCAAAGAAAGTTAGCTGGCCCGGCCCAAACAGCCGAAGGCCCATCGTCACCGCTTTTTCAGCCTCAACCGCTCCTTTGGATAGTCCTTCGACCCCTTCATAATAGCGGCCCAGTCCGGCCGTAACGCTGATGTCGGTAAAATGAGCCACAAAGCGGTCTTGAAAAATCTTGGCGGCTTTCTTGGCATCCGCCGGGGCTGCAAACTCTTTGCCCGCCGAAAAAAGCAGCACAAAGCGGTCATCGCGCACGCGGGTAATGGTGGTCATCTGGCGGCGGCTGGCTTCTTGCTCGACCAGGCGTTGCAGTTCGCGGGCCATCGTTTCGCTGATGGGCAAATCGAGTTCCAGCTTGCGCCCATCCAGCATAATCGTCAGGGGCTTTTTGCGGCTGCGGTTATCTTGCTGGCGAAAAGCGAAGGCTACAATATAATAGGGCAGTGCCAGATTGTAGCCCAACCGCCGCGCCCGCTCCACCACTGCTTCGGGATTGGTAAAGTTGCCATCCAGCAATTCGTCCAATACATTGGCTTGAAAACGGTCTTCGACGGCGCTAACCGCAATTTCGCGGGCGCGCTCGATGGCGCAAGCGCTGGCAGCGCGGCTAAGGGCAACCCGGTGACTGGTGGTAAAATCGCGCCCGACTAGCGAAACATAGCCCGACACCGTACCCTGCGCGATAATCGGCGCAACCAGTTGCAGCAAACCACCTTCTAGCTCAAAAGTGTGCAGGGGCGGGTCGCTGGCCTTTAATTCACGGCTCTGCAACCAGTCGCGCAAGGCGGGAGCATGTTCGCGTAGCGAAGAAATCAGCCCTTCCGCCGATTGAATAGTGTTATTACTGCTTCCATTAGAGCTAATAGAGCTAATAGAGCTAATAGAGCTAATAGAGCTAGTTGAGCTAGAAATAAGGCCGGGCGGTGGCGGCGTTGCCAGGGCGGTACGACTGCGCGAAGCAACAGGGACTGGCAGAGAAGGATTTTTCTCAAAAGTTTCCGGGGCAAAACGCGCCCGTAACCGAAAATTGGCATCTTCGATAATTACGGCCTTGCTGATAAGTTCGCAGAGCCGTTCGGCAATCGCACTCAGGCCGCGCCCTTCAATCGCCAGTTCGGTAAACTGGCGGTAAACTTCCTGATTCCACTGCTGAAGCTGCTGGCGATTATCTACGATATATTTTGAAACGCTACGTTCCAGTTCGCTCAGGTGTGTGCCTTCGGGCAAAGCCAATAAAGGCAGCCCAGAATCTTCCGCCGATTCTACCGCCATTGCCGAAATTTCACCCAACACTGCCGCGCCCGCTACGTTCATTTCAACCAGATAACTAAACAGCCGCACCAAATCCAGTTCTTCATCGAGCGCCCGTAACGAGCGCATGGAAATAAGCACGATTTCTCCGCCCTTTAGTCCTTCAAAAATAGGGGTACGGCTGCGGCTGACCACGACCCAGCTTACTTCGCGGCTTAACGCCTCTTTTCCCGCCAGCACTTCGGTTTGCGGTGGCAGCACATTGTGTAAAATCTCTTGAAGGTTTATCATAAACTGTTATAGCTTCAATTCCTGTAACGCAAGCTCAAGCATTTCTACCAGAACTCAAAACGAATCGGCCTTTCAAATGAATTGGGCGAATGTAATTAGCCCCTACCAACAGCACCGATTTCTCTAATTCAAAATTCAAAACTCAAAATTCAAAATTATCTTAAGAATTGTCGAGATAGCGTTCTACTTCCCAGGGGCTGACGTGACGGCGATATTCGTTCCACTCTTCCAGCTTGGCCTCGCTAAAATTCTCGTAGATAACTTCGCCCAGCGCTTCCTGAATTACTTCGTCCCGGCCCAATTCGTCAATCGCCTCGCGTAGCGTCGAAGGCAAAGTCTCGATGTTGCGGCGGCGCAACTCGGTGCTATCGAGCTGAAACACACTTTCCTCGACTGGCTCAGGCAAAGGCAAGCGGCGCTTGATACCGTCCAGTCCAGCCTTGAGCATCACCGCAAAAGCCAGATACGGGTTGCAAGCTGCATCGGGGCAGCGCAATTCCAACCGGGCGGCGTAGCGATGATTTGGCCCTGGCCCACTATGCGGCACGCGCAACAGCGCCCCCCGGTTAACTCGCGCCCAACTTATATAAACTGGCGCTTCGTAACCCGCTACTAAACGTTTGTAAGAATTGATTATTGGGGCAAGGATAATCGTCATGGCTTTGGCATGATAAAGCTGCCCCGCGATAAAATGGCGGGCGGTAGTCGAAAGCCCGTATTGTTCGCTCAATCCGGCAAAAGCATTGTCGGTCAGGACACCACTGGAAGGAATAAGTTTGTTTGCACCATTGCGTAAAAGCGGATTTTTTTCCTGGGCGTTGCCCAAAAAGGTCAGGCTTTGATGGGTGTGCATCCCTGAGCCAGGAATACCAAAACGCGGCTTGGGCATAAAAGTCGCCTTCAAACCATTTTGCTGGGCAATGGCTTTAATTGCGTGCTTGCTTGTTACGACATTATCGGCTACCCGCAAAGCCGGGCCGACTTCAAGGTCTACTTCGTGCTGGCCTGGGGCGATTTCGTGGTGAAAACTCTCGAATTTTACGCCCATCTGTTCCAGCATCAAAGCGGCCTCGCGCTTGACGGCGCTGGCCTGGTCGCTGGAATGGTCAAAATAGCTGGCCTGATCAGAATCAAGCGGCTGGATAACGCCGCCCGAACTGCTTTTAAAGAGGAAAAATTCCAGTTCCGGCCCAACGTTGTACTGGTAGCCCAATTGAGCCGCTTCTTTCAACACCCGGTCGAGAGCGTGGCGGGGGTCGCCGTTGAAACGTTCGCCGCGTGGCGTATAAATCCAGCAAATCAAACGAGCAGTGCGGTCACGCGGACTCGTCCAGGGAATAACCGCAAAGGTGGTCGGGTCTGGCACCAGATACATATCGTGTTCGGCTACCCGCGTAAAGCCTTCGATGGCCGAGCCATCAAACCACGCCCCGTTTTCGAGTACGTTTTCTAGCTGGCTGGCCGGAATAGTAACGCTTTTGACCACCCCAAAAATATCGGTAAACTGTAAATCCACAAACCGAACCTGCGCCTCTTCCACTCGACGTAATAAATCGTCGCTGGCAGGGCGCTTGGCTGTTTTTTCTTTATCCAGTTTTTCTTCGTGTTTTTCAATTAAATGAGCAGACTCACCAGAAACCGTTGCAGTGTTTTCTGGCTGTTTGTCTAAATCGCGCTCGGCCATAGACTCCCTTGTTTTCCCTGTGCTTGTGCAAAATGTACGGAGATGTTGCCTTTAGGAGTATAACACCGGGCGCAATATTTGTGCAAGGGACGAGAAGCACAACCAAAACCAATTTCTTTTGTTTAAATAGCCTAAAACCCACCTATCTAAATCCTATACCCAATATCGTTCAAATAAGGCCAAGGTTGGTGTGGGAGCGAGCTTCCGCTCGCGATTTGTGGAAACAAGGGAGAAATCGCGAGCGGAAGCTCGCTCCCACAGAGGCTTATTTGGGGAGTGCCGAAATTAGCCGAGGTAGGGGCGAATCGCATACGCCCTTGAACACGGTACTAGGTCTAAAGGGCGTATGCGATTCGCCCCTACCAAAACTCACCTCTGCAAAAATAGGCACTTCTCTTATTTGAATTAGTATTGACTCTAAACCCTCTTGTAACAGACCCTAATCGGATAAATCGTAAATCGTAAATCGTAAATCTTAGAACGGGTCTAACAACTGTCATTCTGAGGTACGAAGAATCTCAGTCTACCCTGGCGAACCCTTTCTTGAGTTCAAATCGAGATTGTTCGTACCTCAGAATGACCGCTTACAACAACTATTAGATACCCTCTTAGGCTGCCAGCTTAACTTGATTAAGCACGCCAGATAACTAATTGGTCAAAAGTTCAAGCTGAACACTGCTACGGCCAATTTGGACGGTAGTGTGGGCGGTTTGGGTGGCGATTTCCCCGGCATGGGGGGATACTAGCACCTGTTCGCTGGATACGCGCTGCTGTTGGGTCGCTTGCTGAATTTCTTCGGCTTGCTGACTGACTTTTACAGCCAGATTTACCAAATAATCTACCGCTTCGGCGACCTGCTCGGCGCTCTGTTCCAGTTCACACAGGCTCGAACGCAAACCACTATTGGCCTGTACTACTGCTAATACCTCAGCCTGCCCTTCCTCGACCTGAACCAGCGAAGTGCGGCTACTCAATTGCACCTGCTGAATCAGCTGTTGGGCTTCGGTGGTAGCGCGGTTGGCCCGACCCGCCAGTTGCTTGATTTGGTGAGCCACTACCCGAAAACGTTCGCCGTATTCACCTGCTCCCGCCGCTTCTATCGCCGCGTTGAGAGCCAGCAAATGTACCTCTCCCGCAATCCCATCAAGCGAGCGCACCACTTTGCTAATTGCTTCGGTCTGGTCGTTTAGCTCAATCATGCTCTGGCGGAATTGGTTTACCTGCTGCCACACTCGCTCCACCCCGTTTAGAGTGGCCTCAACTACCGCGACCATCTGGTGCGGAATAGATTCTTACTTCATTTTCGTAAGCCAGTTCGTAACGCTGCAAGCGTTCCAGGTCAACCGCATTGTTCTTGCGTTGCGCGTCGCTCTCTTTAATATTGAAGAGCAGTAGCACCGAAACTATGCCATTGACGATAAAGCAAAGCAGCACCAACGCGAAAGCTGCCCCTATTTTGGTGCGAACCGACCAACGCAGCCTTTGAAGCCAGGAAATTAAATTTTGTAACATGTCCACCCCCCGGCAAAACATATTGGGATTGAGCAAAAACAATACTGTTTTATATTCTTGTATTTTAGCACGTAAACATTAACAAAAATGTTACAACATTGTTACCTGAATAATTTCGTAATATAAAAAAGCCGCTGCATAAAAAGAAACAGGCTTCTGCCCAAATTATGAGCAGAAGCCTGTTTCTTTTTGAGCTATCTTTTCTTGAAAGCCTATCTCCGTAGGGGTTTGAAGAGGCAAACCCCGTACCTGGGCTCAGTGAATTGCGCCCTACTGAGATAAGTTCTTAACTACACGCCGGGACGACGAGCGCCGTAGTAGCGCGAAGCATAATATTCGTCGCTCAGGTTGTTGATAGTCACGCCAGTGCTATAATTTTCGGCATGAACGAAGCGACCGCCACCAATATAGATACCAGAGTGCGATGGGCCAGCCGTGTAAGTATTGGCCCAAATCAGAATATCGCCCGGTTGAAGCTGGTTGAGCGCGACGGGTGAGCCGATTTGCAGGTCAGCATCTACGCTATATCCAGCGCTAATCCCGTTCTGGCTCAATACCCAGTGAACCAGGCCGGAACAATCGAAACCACCGGCGGCGGCAGAATGACCGCCCCACACGTAGCGCCAGCCGACGAATTGTTTAGCATAATTGGCAATACGCTCCCCAAGTGGGCCATTGCTGGCCGGAGCGGGAATGACGGGCGCAGATTTGTTAGTTTTATCCTGGGCCGGGGCAGGAGCAGAGGCAGCTGGCTTGCTGGGGCTGGTAACGGTAGTGGCCGCCTGGTCGGTGCGCTGCAAGAAACTGGCATCTACATAACCCACTTCACCGTTGCGTTCCAGTTTGTACCAGTTATTTCCGGCGCTATCTTTAACCGGGCCAGCCAGCAACTTTAGAACTTGCCCTTCATAAACATAGCCACTGCTGTCATTGTCGCGTCCAGGCCCGGTGCGATAGCGAATCGGGTCGCCATCGGTATTGGTGACGCGCATCGAGCCACCCTTGCCCGCAACGGCGTTTTTGGGTGCAGTATTCAGGAAGCTGGCACTGACGTAGCCACTATAGCCCGTCCATTCTACTTTAAAGAAGCTGTTGCCAGCACTATCATTAAAAGGGCCACCCAGCACGGTAACAAGATAGGTTTCACCCAGAATGGTCATAGTCGGCGCAGCAACATTGGCTTGCTGGCGCATTCGCACGCCATCGCCACCCGTACCGCCGATGCGGGCCTGTCCACCAATAGGCAAACTTTTGCCGCCGCTTGCGCCGCTATTTTTTCCGGCGTAGCTCAAATATTGGGTCATGGCGTAGCCAGTGCGGTTACTCCATTCTATTTTGTAAAAGCTGTTACCCTGATTATCTTTGAATGGGCCGCCTTTGATTGTCACCAGCCAGTTTTCTTTAAGCGTCAGCATAATTTCAGCCCCGGCACTTGGCTCGGTACGCATACGCACACCGTCGCCATCGGTATTGGCGACACGGGCCTGGCTCCCGGCAGTGAGGCCAGTTTCCGCCGAAGCAATAGGCAAGTCGAAATCGAACAGAGCCGATTGAATTAAAGAAGTGATGAGCAAAAGACTGGTGAGGGCGAGGCAGATAGCTACTCGCCGAAACTTTTTGCGCGATGGCGCGTTACTTAAAGTGTTGAGTTTTTCTAACAAATTGTACTCTCTGTAATAACTTGAGCGATTTAGATTGTTAGGTCGGTTCAAAAGACCCCTCCTTACGCAGACACAAGCACCTCAAACAAAATATACTCTCGCTTGTTTCCTACGCTTAATTGCCGCACAGCCCATGCTTCACCTCCGGCGAAAAGGCCGCTGGCTTCTTATACAACTGGTAACTTCTGAACTTGCCGGATATTGCGCCGGTGGCTTATCGAGCCTGCCACCTCCCGCTTATGTTACTCTTGGATTGATGTTAGCAAATATTGTTCAGTCTGTCAAATTTAAAATTTAGCGATTAGGGATATTTCATTGTTCCATATACGAACAACAATAGAGGCTGATAAAGAGTAGGTTTTTATTTGATTTGCCATAATTTTGCGGGGTTTTCTACTGAAAACCCCGCAAAATTATGGCAAATCAAGGTCTGAAATAATTAGCCTTCGTAGACCACTTTCTCAAAATCGTGGAATAGAGCCAATGATTTATGGTCGGCAAAGGGGAATATCTGAGTAGCATAAACCCCGCCAAGACCGCGCTTTTGGTCTATCCAGTAATAGCTGTTCGCCAGACCAGCCCAGGCCAAACTACCAGCAGAACGACCAGTCGGAGCTTCTTCATCGTTAATCATGAAGCTTAAACCCCAGCCTTTCGGCATACCCTCGAAAAATTCGGCATCGTTAGAAAGAGGAGTTACACTGTGCAATTTCGTCACCTTAACGTCGCCCATTGAATTGCGCGACATAAGCTCGACGGTCTCAGGCTTCAAAACTTGTTCCGATCCGGCCCGACCTTCGTGGAGCATCATCTGAACGAACTTCAAATAATCGCCGACTGTGCCGTACAAACCGCCGCCGCCCATCTCAAATTCGGGGTCTTGCGGAATCTCAAACTCCATCGGTGCAAGCACTCCATCAGCGCCGCGCAAATGCGTCATAGCCAGGCGTTCGCGCATCGCGGGCGTAATACGGAAAGCAGTATCGGTCATGCCAAGTGGCCCGAACAGGTTTTCAGGCATATATTCACCCAACTTTTTGCCTGTAACCGTCTCCACCATCTTTCCGGCCCAATCTATATTAATGCCGTATTCCCAGCGGTCTCCAGGGTCAAACAGGAGCGGCGTTAGCAAAGCCCCGTTCTGGCAGGTTATAGTACCGGGTAAACCTTTGGCTTCTTGATAGCGCGCAATATCGGCATTCCAGTATTCATAGCTGAAACCTGCGGTATGGGTGAGCAAATGGCGCAGCGTGATGGGTCGTTTTGGGGCGCGAGTGCGTGGCTTGCCTTCGTCATCGAAGCCTTCCAGCACTTGTACTTCCGCCAGTGCCGGAATAACATCGCTGGCAGGCGCATCGAGGTCAAGATTGCCCCGTTCAACCTGCTGCATGGCCGCCGCGCCAGTCAGCGCTTTACTCATCGAAGCAATCCAGACGACGGTATCCAGCGTCATATCGGCTGGCTGGCCCAGAGTGCGTTTGCCAAAAGCACCTTCGTAGATGATGCCGTTTCGGTCAGTCGCAACGGCGGCCACGCCGGGAACATCGCCTGCATCAGCGGCGGCCTGCAAAAGAGTATCCGCTTTGGTCTTCATTGACATGGAATTACCCTCCTAAATTTTCAGTTGTAAGTAATTTATTGAGTGTCAGAGCGACTCGCTCCTGGTCGCAATGAGCAATGGGGTCTTTACCGCCACTATATTATAGTCGCACAAACCGCTTGTCAATGATAAGCGGTTTGGGTTTGTGGTGTACTAGATGAGCAAAAGAGCTAATAAAAAGACCGACCTGATTTAGGTCGGTCTAACTTATTTAGATTTTAATTATAGTCCCAATTAAACTTTTTCCCTATCTTGAGTATATTCGCAATTCAAGGCTGTATATTAGTGCTTTGTTTACTTCTATCATAATCTCTTCCGATAATAGCCCGATACGTGGAGTAATAAATCTTTCTCTTGTAATAGTATGGATTTGATCCAGCATTATAGTACTATTTGGATATAACCCACTATTATAAGGCTCAACAACTCTCACCTGAAAAGGATAATCCCTTTTTGGTTTGCTGGTTATGGCAGCTACAATTATTGTATTTCCATAACGGTTACCATTATCATTCTGAATAACTAGGGCAGGACGGTTTTTTCTTATTTCAGAACCTTGAGTTGTATTGAAATCTATGAAGAAGATTTCACCGCGCTTGATTTCGAGATTAGCCATTGTTTTTTCTCCTTGATAAACTAAAATGCCTTCTAAATGTTTAGAAGGCACTTTAAGATAAAGATTATATCACTCAATATTCGATAAGGGTCTCGTTAGCAATCGGACGGTAGTCCTCTGCCATTTCCCTAGCTAATTCAGCCATCTCCAGATAGCCTTCGCGCATTTCAGCTTCAAAGCGTTCTTCAGCTATTTTATCGAGTACATCAGCGATTACGGCACTTCGATTTGAGGCCTGCTCTTTAACTAGGGCATCTATCGTATCTAAAAGATAAGCAGGCAGACTTATAGTGATTTTAATTGATTTCTCCATTGCCGCCTGAATTATCATGATAACACCACATTTCTAGTAAAAAAATATTGTTATTAAATGTAAGACCCCGAAGCCTTACTGAGTAAACTATATCACAGTTTGGTAAGCTTGTCAAGTAGTAGAAGCTGGTATTACTGATAAATCATACAAGACTAATAAAATCGGGCCTGTACATTAGTGTACAGGCCCAACAATTGGGAATTGCTTAAAACCAAAATGGTTAAAATTGGTAAATCGGGACGAGTTTCTGTTCACTTTCGGCTTCGATACTGGCGGAAAGCTCGATGTAGTCTTTGATGGTGCTGTTCTGAATCTTTTTCTTGAGCAATTCGTCTAGCTGGTAAATCCCAGCGGAGTTTTGCATCTTGACCCGAATATGTACTGGCTTGACCTCACCCGCTTTTAGCTCGACACTTTCGATGGCGGCGGCTGAAACCGAGTGAATATTGAAATAGCCTTGCTCAAACGGGATACGCGAACGGCCTTTCGCCATATCCAGCGCATCGGCTACTTTAACTACGCCCGCCTCGATGGTCAGACAACGCTGCGAACGAGCGTGAGCGATAACGGCGTGTAGCGTCTCTGCCATTATAATAGTCCGGCCCTCAATGTCGTAGATGCCTTCCAGCAGTTCGCGGATTTTGCGCTCCGCCAGCCACAGGCTATGATGCTCGTGTTCGTCGCGATGAACGCAAATACCTATATCGTGCAAGAGCGCCGCCAGCACCACCACTAATTCGGCATCATCGTCGGTCAAACCGTGATGTTTGACGATGCTGGCTTCGATTCCAGCCGCCCTTAGTAGCCGCAGCATTTTCAGGCCAATATTGGCGACAATCTGGACGTGTACCCGACCATGGTCACTGATGCCCAATCGGTCTACCGCGTTGATGTTGGCACACTTCCACATAGTCTGTAACTCGATGTCCTGGTTCACCCGCTCGATAAGCTGGGCCAGCTTTTGATTGCCGCGTGCCGGAACCCGAATAGCGGCGTGGCTATTGGCCTTATGGCTTTGGGTATTTTCGACTGCTACCACCGTCTCACCGACTGGTTTGTCTTCGGTAATTTGTCTGGTTTCCTGTTCCAGATTGACGGTCAGTTTTTCTTCGTTCTCAACTGGTTGGGTGGTCATTACTTCTAACATTAGATTCTATTCTCACTTTCTCTACAGTAGGCCATAATGCGCCGGTATCGCGCACCTTTACGGCGACCCTGTGCCACCGCTGGCTGGTTTCTTTTGCCTAAATTGCCTAAATCGAAACCAATTTCTACTTCTTGATATATCTATCCTGCAATATACGCACCAGCGTCCCAAAAAGTTTCACTTGACATAACTAAAATAAAATCGCTAATTGCTTGACAAGTTAAAGCAACTGTGTAGAATATATTTACGCTTTGTAACAGTCTGTTGTGGCTGCTACGGCGGCAGAGCAACAAACTTTTAGGGGAATTATTCAGGAAAAGCGTAGCAAAATATAAAGAGAAGGGAGGATGATTTGCGCTATGGGTGATAAGAGTCCGAAAGATGCGGCCAAGAAAAAAAATCAAAAGGACGCAGCCAAAGATAGCAAGAAGAAAGCGCCCGCCCCGGTCGAACCAGTCAAGAAGAAATAAGGTTGGTTAGATTGGGTGCGTTCGACCAACGGCGCAATAAATCTAAGTGGTTTTAAATACGATTGATAATGTTTAATGAGCGGCTGATTTTTAGAAACAGCCGCTTTATATTTATAACTCGTTCCAGTAGGGGCGTAATTCATTGCGCCCAAAGTCAGGATTTGCCCGTTCAAACCTGTACCAAAACAGGTTTTTAATTGAACTTGTTCATGGCTTTGATAATGCCTTCGGTCAGCCAGGATTCGATAGCTTCAGCCACCCGTTTGCAAACTTCGTCAATTACCACCTGCTCATCCGGCGAAAAATTATTCAAAACGTGGTCGCGGGCCACCCCACGCGCTGGTCGTCCGATACCGACCCGCAGACGCTGTACTTCGGGCGTGCCAAGTAAATCAATAATATTTTTCAGACCGTTCTGTCCGCCACTGCTGCCGTTGGGCCGGAAGCGCATTTTGCCAACCGGTAAATCCAGGTCGTCACAAACCACCAGCACATCTTGCTTCGGCTCAAGCTTGTAGAAGCGCACCATTTCGCCCACCGATTTGCCGCTTAAATTCATAAAAGTCTGTGGCTTGGCAAGAATTACTTCCTGCCCGGCGATTGTGCCTTTGCCCCAATGCGCGTTCATGTTCTTTTTTTCAAAGCTAATATTGTGCTTTGCCGCCAGAATATCCAGGCATTGAAAGCCCACGTTGTGCCGATTTTTTGCATAAATATTGCCCGGATTGCCCAGGCCCACTATCAGTTTCATCATTATCCTTGCATACAGGTTGCTGGGATTTCCCAGCCCAACTATTAGTTTCATCTTCTTTTAAGAGTTTCTAGTTTCTAGTTTCTAGTTTCTGGTTACAATCTATTTGGCTTTAACTAGAAACTAGAAACTAGAAACTAGAAACTCCTTATAAATCTCCAGCGTTTCCAACGCGGCTTTGCGCCAGGAGAAGCGGGCGGCCCAGGCCGGGCCTTGTTCGCGTAAGGCGGCTTTGCGGGTGGCGCGCTCGTCCCAGGCGCGGCGCAAAGCGGTAGCCCAGACCGCTACATCTTCGGGCGGCAATTTTTGGCCCACTTCGCCAACTACTTCGGGCAGACTGCTGGTATCAGCAACCAGCACGGGCGTACCGCAGGCCAACGCTTCGAGTGGCGGCAAACCAAAGCCTTCATAGAGGGAGGGCATTGCCAGGCACGCGGCCCGGTTGTAAAGCC
>JBBQXW010000151.1:0-16292 GCA_038209275.1 Chloroflexia bacterium
TAAGTTGAGGAGAAAAGTTGATGCCAAAAGTAACCGTCAACGATGTTGAGATGTTAGCTAATGAGGGGGAGACTTTGCTGGATGTGGCCCGGCGTAACGCCGCCCATATCGGCTTTTTTTGCGATGGCAACGGAATTTGCCAGACCTGCGAGTGTAAAGTGTTGGAAGGGGGCGAAGCACTGACCTCTCCCAGCGAAGCGGAAGAAACCTGGCTTGCGCCATCACGGATGGAGCGGGGGCATCGGCTGGCGTGTCAGGCAATAGTCAATGGGGAAACACCCATAAATATTTTGACCCGCGCTGAAGAATTACGGCGGCAGGTGCGCGATGCGATTACTCCGCCAATCGGGACAGAGGCAGGCGACAATTTACAAAAATTGGTCAGTAATCTGGTACAGATGAATCTGGAGCATTTGAGCCTTTTTCCGAGTAATGTGGTACGGACGATAGAACGGGTCGGGCTGATTCGCACGATTTTCCCGGTAGATACCCGCCGTTTACAGTCCTGGTTCGACGAAGGCCAGCGTGTAGTTGAAGTACAATCCGACCCGATACAGGCCGATATTACTCAGGCCGTCAGCACGGGGATACCACCTGCTACGCCCGACCCACAGGTTAAAATCGAACTTTATTAATGATTTTGTATCTGGCTACCATTAAAACCAAACGAAAGTCAGGAATAGGACACAAAAGCACCAGAATTCTAAGCAGACAAACTACTTGACGTATTTTTAACCACTGGTGCTTTCAAATCTTTATGCTAAATTCCTGGCTTTCTTCTTTATAAAAGACATAAAAGGCAATTCTTATGGAAAAAGTAGAAAGTTTGATGGGCAAGGGGATGCTGCAATCGGCTAAAACAGGCTTGTTCGGCGGTGGCAAAAGCTTTGAAGTACGCTACCAGTTTCAGCTAGTTACCGAAGAAGCGGGTCAGGCCGGACAGTTAGAGGGCTTTGTGCGGGTGGACGAAAAGCAGAAAATTTCAGCGGGAGCCAGTTATCTGGTGGTACTGGACGACAACCGCAAAGGCAAGCTAACCGTCGGTAAAGCAGTTTCCAGCGCGGGCGGCATCGTTACCTACAGCGCCAATGGCGAAACAGTAGATTGATTATTGGATAGTTAAGTACCTTTGAGCGGAGCAGCGATAAGGTCAACGTAAAGCTGTATGCCTTCAGGTCGCGGATGAATACCATCATCCCAAAAGAGGGTAGGTCGGTTGATGGTAGCGGCGCGCCAATCTACCATTACGGTATTGGGATAGCGCTTTACCCCCCTGGCTAGAACCTGATTATTGGGGGTCTCCCAAAATCGCGGGACTTTGTTATTCACGATTAGTACCCTTTTTACGTCCTTGAGAAAGTCCATCATCTGATCGAAGTGTTTGTCATCGAAACCGCCGTTGCTACCCAGGTGAATAATCACAATTTCGCCAATTTGCCCGGCGGCGCGTTTGGCTTTTAATAAATCAATTACATCCGGGAAATGGCGGCTAATGGTAGCGTCAATTTCTATATTATCAAAGGTCTTTCGGAGTTGGGCGGCAGAACTGAGCATCACCGAGTCGCCGATAGCCAGAATATGCGGAGCAGCAATAGTAGTAGCTTTGGTTGTTGCGGCTGGGACAGCACTATTCTGGGCAGACGCAGTATTAATCGCCGGAGTCGTTTGCGGGATAGCGGCGCTAGGTAGTGCATTGCTCGTTACCGCCGCCTGAACCGTAAACAGTGCAGACGGTGTAGCAAGCGCCGCGAGATATGAAGGCGGCGGGGGCGGTTGCGCTCCGGCAGCGACTGCTCCCACTATCAGACAAAATGCTGCCAATGTTCCGCCAGCCCCAACCCAGCGCAAAGTAAGCCGTGACCGCGCCAGCCCTTGTGCCTGACGTAATTCCTTCCAGGCTCGACCCAATACCCCACCCCGCACCTGCACCTCCACATAGCGATAGGAAAGTTCAGCCAATCCCAGGGTCAAAGCGAGGCGCATCACCAGTAACGGGAGTCCTTCCAGTGGTACGTCAAGTTGCGGGCGCGTCAGCATAAAGATGGGCCAATGCCACAAATAGATACCATAAGAGCGCAACCCGACCCAGCGTAAGGGTCTCCAGCCCAATAGACCCGGCCCTAAATGAGCTAAAGGGTGAACTATCACCGCGATTAAGACGGCAGTACAAAGCGCCAGGAGTAAAAAACCACCTTGATATAAAAACGCCTGATATTGGTCGAGCCGCAAGAAAAACCAGAGTATAACAGCAAGAGCGGCAAACCCCGCCAGATTGAGCATCACCGAAGTAAGCTGGCTGACTCGTCCGGCCCAAACTACATCGCGGCGTGGTAGCCAAACAAAAGCCAGTGCTGCCCCAATCAGCAACCCGGCGGCACGAGTATCCGTACCATAATAAATGCGCGATGGGTCAATATTAGGCTGGTAGAGCAGCGCCATTAATCCGGCGGAAGCCACCACACCACCCAATATTGCCAGCAAAACAATCCGCGGTTTCCAGCGTCGCAACAGGGCGCTCAACAGCAAAGGCCACAGGAGATAAAACTGCTCTTCAACCGCCAGCGACCAGAGGTGCTGCAAAATAGAGGGGCGACCAACCGCTTCAAAATAAGATTTGTTATTGAAAATGAGATACCAGTTGGTGACATAGCCAAAAGCCGCCAGCACATCGCCGCGCAATCCGGCAACTTCGCGGGGCAGGAAAATTATGGCGAAAGTGAGCGTCGCCGCCAGCAGCAGAAAAAGAGCCGGAAGCAACCGCCGGGCGCGGCCCAACCAGAAAGCTTTGAGGTTAATCTGGCCTTTGCTCCGCCATTCGCTCAACAGTAGCGCAGTAATCAGGTAGCCACTGATGACGAAGAAAACTTCCACGCCCAGAAAGCCGCCTGGTATCCAGGATATTTCGGCGTGGTAAAGCAACACGGCAATAACCGCCACCGCCCGCAACCCGTCCAATCCGGGCAAATAGGGCAAGCGCGGGGTGCGTTCTTTTAATTGTGGTGTCGGAGTATCCGGCATTGGTGGGGTATCAGGCGCAAATCGCCCTTTTCCATACGGGTAGCTCACCGCCCATCTCCTTAGCTGCTTGATTAGTAGCGTCTTACACTGCTCGTCTGCAAAATAACATGCGCCCAACCGTTTGCCAGACGGTCAGCAATTTCAAGTAATTTCGGCTTTTGTTTTCTCTTTTAACGCCAATAACCAAACTTAAGTTTTAGGGCAAACCGTCCAAAAAAGCTAGAACGAATAATTGGTTTTTCTGGATTTTGTTCTATTATAGCTCACTTTTGCCTTAATCTCAACCCTTTTTCGCCTGAAATTGGGCCGATTACAAATTTTTGTAGGAAGGGGTTAGCCCAATGCGTGTGAAGCAAAAATTCGCTCTTGAAGTTGGTAGCTTGAGCAAATACGCTCGGCACTCACCCACATCTGAACCCGGACATGAATGTCCGGGCTAAAAAAGTCTGGTTTATTTCTTAGCCCGGACATTCATGTCCGGGTATTTGAACCCAAATCTGCATTGTGGGTAAGAGTCAGCCTTGAGTGCCGAGCGCGAGTACCACCGCTCTACCACGTTCGCCTCTCCTTTAACTTGAAATTGGTAGCTTGAGCAACCACGCTCAAATCCACCCAAAAAATAAAAAACGGCCCTTCACGCCGCGCAGGGGGATTCCCCCTGCACCCCCTTAGAGAGGACAGAGCGCCAGAGACCAGAGAATTCAGAGGTCAGAGGGCGCAATAGGGGAAGACGCAACCACCACCCGAAAACCCCTATCGTAGTAGTCGCTGAACGGGGAGAGGTTGTCGCGAATGGCACAGGCGGCATAGTTAGCATAGCTGTAGAACGCCCCGCCCCGCAGCACCTTCAATTCTCCTGTTTTAGGACTTTTGTTCTGACACCATTCCCACAACTGTCCACTTATATCCTCCACTCCACAAATCGCTGCACCTTGTGGGTACATTCATACTGCTATCGCTCGTTCTAGGTTCGCTTCGTCTGTGTTAGCGTGGCCCGCTTGCCATTTCCCCAGGGATATTCTCTTTGCTGATTGCCGCCCTGGGCGGCCCATTGCCATTCCCATTCTAACGACAAGCGCACCTGAACGTTCTGACCTATTTTTAGGGCCGGGCCGGAAATGCCACGGGGTGCTGGCAATTCCTGACCACTTAGCCGATGATTTAACCAGCGTGCAAACGCTACGCTCTGATACCACGACACCCCATCTCGTGGATTATTCCATGATGCAGTGTACTGTTCGCGCAGTTCTTGCTTCTGGTACTCCTTTGGCATCCCTTTCCACCACTCAGGATTATCAAAGCCGTCAGAGGCGGTTACAAAAGCTTCGTACTGAATATAGGTTATCGGGTATTTAGCTATGTAGAAAGGCTGAACAGTATAAGTCAGGTTGTCAATTATCAGCTTGCCGCCCGGCGCAACGAGTAGCCACTCTATATCGGGCGTGCCGTCTTCGCCCCGCACGCCCACCCCGGCACGGTAGTCGCCAAGCTTGCTCAATTGGTCGCCAATGTCGCGCCGTCGCTCGTGGCTGGTATTCGGGTCGTTTATCTCACGCAGCAGACGGTCTTGCTCTGTTTCGTTGGAAGTAACCTCGTTGGACATCAAAAACTCTCCACACTAAATAAAATTAAACTTCAGTCGGTTTGATAATAGCTCTATTATAGCGAACAATCTTTAACTTTACTACTCAGCTTCGCCCGAAAATCCATTGGCGGAGCAATGTCATACAGCCAAAAGGGTCTTGAAAAGATGTACGGAAAATTCGACATGAATTTCGCCAGTAGGCTATAATAGCGAAACTAGAAAAGCAATTCTAAGTTTAGGTTAAATTAACATCAGGGCGGCAATTTACCGGGAGGTCAGGCTTGGCAGGCAAAATAGAGCTAGAGACAGAAAATGAAATACGTCAGCAACTGGAAGCACGACAGGAATTGTTGCGTAAGCGCCTGGAAGTGCGCGAAGAAGTAAGCACCGTTTTTGGGCTGGATGATAAACAGACCGAGCATGAAGAACAGGCCGACCAGCCCAATCAGCGCGTCGCCAGCATCCAGGAATTTTTCTCGCAGAAAAAAGCGGCCCTCAACAAAGTAGATAGCCTGTCCAACCAGATAGCCAAAACTTACCACGAGTTTTTAGAGTGCGAAGCGGGCATGGTCGCCAATCTGAAAGAAGCTACGGCGGTTCGAGAAGAGATTGAAACGGCGCAAACCAATCAGCAAGCTGGCCCAAATGGAAACGATGGAAATAACGGAAATAATGGAACTGATAAAACTTTAAATCGGCTGGTAACGCGGGAAGTAGAATTGGCCGAGCAGTATACCGAGCTAAGTGCGCGTTGGGAAGCGATTTTTGAAAAACTGGGCAAACTGCTGGAACAAAAAGAGGCTAACGCGCCCGCCAGTACAGTAACGACGGCAAAAGACCGCAACAATAAAAGGGGTCGCAAAGCCGCTTCGGGCAGTATCGCCAGCCAGGAAGAGACCGAAGCCGCCGAAAATAACGCCCTGATGGAAACGCTCAGTTCGGCTTTTTATTACGCTACGCGGGAAGCCCTGGCGCTGAACACCTTCGAGCGCAAGGACGGCAGTCCCTGGCCCACCGCGACCCTGAACAAAGGCGGCGCAAGCGGCCATGCCCAACTCATGCCGCCAATTGTTGAAAACCAGCCCTTGATGCCGCCTGAAGAAGTCGAGCGCTGGGTACAGATGATGTGGAAGCAGCGCGAAGAATTATCCGATTTGGATGCCGATGCGCTGGATTTACTCTGCCATGTCTGGCTAAAACAGGTCACAAAACCCGAAGATTCTGCCGTCGGCGATATAGATGAGCTATTGGAAATGCGCGGACTACAAAAAAAGCAGAGTGGCGCAGGTCGTCGGGGCGGCTACACCCACGAACAGCGCCTGGAAATGCTCCGCGCCCTTTCGCACATCCAGAGTATCTGGCTAAATTTAGGGCAGGTCGAAGTTTACGAAGAAGCCGAGGCGGAAGGCGAAGAAGCTACTGAAACTGCCGAAAGCAACGGCAACAGTGATAATGTCAAAGCCAACGGCAAGAATGGCGCGGGCAAAAGCAAGGGGCGACGCAGACAGGCCGTGAAAAAAGCCATGCAAAGCCGGGCTTTTATTGTCACTGACCGATTGGGCCAGCTACAGCTAAACGGCTATATGGAAGTGGAGCGTTTTATCTTCCAGCCGGGAAAGCTTTTTGCCCATTTCCTATATGGCCCTGGTCGGCAAACCGCCATGCTGTCGGCAAAGGCGATTCATTATGACCGCTACCGCCAAAAATGGGAGAAACGGCTGGCCCGCTATTTTAGCTGGCAGTGGCGGATTCAATCAGGCCGGGGCGATTACAGCCGCCCCTACCGGGTAGATACCCTGCTCAAGGCTGTCGGCGAGGAAATAGACCCACGCCGCCCGGCAGATACCCGGAATCGGCTGGAAAAAGCACTGGACAGGCTGCAAGAGGACGGCGTAATAGCATCCTGGCAGTATGACCGCTGGCTTGAGAAAACGGCAGAACAGCGTGGTTGGGCCGCTATCTGGGTGACGGCAACCATAATTTTAGAGCCACCCGAAAGCATTCAGGAAGCCTACAAAACGCTGGAACAACCAAGCCGTTCGCCGGAAGAACACAAAACTATCGCCCACAGCCTCAATGAGCCTTCTAATGTTAGCCTGGGAGACCGTATCAAGCGCCGCCGCCACGAACTAAGCCTTTCGCAGAGTCAGGCTGCCGAAGAACTGGATATTGCTCAGAGCTATTTCAGCAAGCTAGAAAAAAATCGGGTCAGTCCTTCGCCCGAACTTTTAAGACGTTTGCAAAAATGGCTCTCGGACTTGACCTAAAAATTAATTTCTGACCAAGTAGAGGCTTGATGGCTCAAGTTCTATTGGGTTTGATGATAGTTTTTAAAAAATTAAGCCGTAAATAGGGTAGGGGCGAATCGCATACGCCCTGGTTGACCTAGCACATCGTTCAAGGGCGTATGCGATTCGCCCCTACCAAAGACCATTTGCAGATTATTTAGTTAAAGAGCATAATCAAACCCCTACCAAAATGGAAGACAGGTTTTGTATCTTGGCTTTATGTCAAGAATAACGGAATAAAGTCGTGGTTATCTTCGCCATAGCTGGGTTTCCTGTAAAGTTGATTTGCCAGTAATTTAGCCGATTATCTCTAAGAAAGTAGGAATAATTAAGAATAAAGTCGGGATTATCTCTGCCGCAGAGTCTTCAAATCTAAGGTCAATTTTTTCCTCTTTTAAATCTCAATTCTTCGACATCAGGAATAACCAGGAATAAAGTCGGGATTATCTCTGTCCTGTTAGCTTTTCACGACTTAAAAAATAGTTGTTAGCACGCTGCCTCAGCATTTCGGACTCAGGAATAATAGGAATAATATCGGGATTATCGTTGCCTCATGTCGGGATTATCTTCGCCATATGTCGTGGTTATCGTTGCCAGATTCTGTTTGATTCAGCCTCATTTTTTGCCTTTATTCCTCCCTAATTAATATTAATCATGATTAACCACGAGCTTGCGCCGCAGTGGGAAAATAGGCCATTTGTATAATGCTGCTCAGAAGTAATTATAAGATTTGTTAATTTGCGATGCAAAGCAAAGGGCGCAGTACCACAAAGGAACAGAGAATGTTGGCCTACCACCAAAGCCCTCCCGCGAGAAAAGATAAAGCGCGTCTTAGCTCGATACACGAGGCGACCAGAGCAGGGGAAGTTGCTCAAGCTAATAATATAATAAATGGTGAGACGGTAGTAACCCAACCAGAGGTAGCTGCCGATTTTTCGTTGGTAGTTCCAGATTATGTCAATCTGGCCTGGGAATACTGGTTAAAGACTTTGTACCAGCTTACAGGCCAGTGGTGGCTGCCACCCGCACCTGCCCCGGCTTTTCCAGATGCTCAATCGGCTAATAATACTCAAACGGCAAGGCTTAGAAATAAGCCGCCGGATATTTCACTTTTAAAGCCAGTTGAAGATTTTAAGGTCGAAAAATCCCAGGCGAAAAATTTTGTCAAAGTTGTCAAAGAGAATGTTGAACGCTTTGAGTATGGCGGCTCGGTTTATTTTCGGGCGGCACGGGAGCTATTGAGTCAGTGGGAAAGTCCATTGGCGGAGCAATGTCATACAGGAGCGGAAATGGATGGGGAAAGTCCATTGGCGGAGCAATGTCCCACAAGTAGTAGAGCAAGTGGACAGTTGGCTAGGGCGACTCAGGTGCTGGCTTTTATTGTTGCCTGGTGTCATAACCCGATTTTTAGTGGGCCGATTGGTAAAGAGGAAATTCAGGAGCAGGCAGTAGGCAAAGTCCATTGGCGGAGCAATGTCTCACAAGTTGGGGGGTGGATGATGCTGTCGCGCCAGCGCTGCGCCAGGGAAGTGGGGATGCGACCTGAAGCTTTTATCGAAAGCTGCGAATGGCTGGAAAACATGGGGATTTTGGAGACGGGCGATAGCAGTAGCGGAATTATTGCGCCGGAAATTTACGAGCAGTTTTTGCTTAATCTTAAAGCGGCAGCTAATCAACCCGAAGTGAAGGAATACTGGCCCGCTCGTGCTTTGCAAAATAAAACCACGATTTATCGAATTAAAGTAAGATTGCCAGAAGAATTTGAGTTGCCGCCGTTTAGTCTTTCCCTGAATACCGAAAAGGATTGGGAAAGGGTTTCCGCTTCAAAACTGGTGGCGGTAAATCAAGATGGGGGTTATGCGGAAATATCGAGGGCGCAGCCCCCTCCTACAGCAGCAATTAGAGAAGATGAGGAAAAGCCAACCACCCAATTTTCGGCGGTGACGGAAAGGCAACACATACATCGGAAAGGCAAAGTAGGTTCGGGAAAGGCTTCGGAAAGGGTCAGGAAAGATGAGACAAGTTTGGGGAAAGGGTCAGAGGAATGGTCAGGAAAGGCTTTCTCGGAAGTAGTGAGTTCAAAAGAAGTAAAAGAAAGTACGGAAAGGCTTCGGAAAGCTTTCCCCAAATCAGTAAGCTCAGAAAGAATAAATCAAGTTGAGATAACCGAAAATGCGGAAAGCTTTCCGAAGCCTTTCCTAACCGAAAAGATGCCTTTCCCGGTTGAAAATTTGGAGAATTTGCATGATCATGGTTATGTTAAGTATAATGTTTTAGAGTCTGAATCAAATCAGATACAAATTCATGATAAAAGTCATGTCAGCCCGAATTTGGTCAATCTGGTTAGTGAGATGAAAAGTGAGGATGAGAAAAGGGCAAATTCGCTTGAGCCGCTAGTTGAAGCAAAACTGAGTTTCCTCAAACAGGAAGCCCGCTTTGAAGGATTTAGCGGGGCTAAAGGGCGAGTTACGCTGGATTATGGCCCGGCTTTGAAGCTTGCTACTAATCCTGCCATATCGCTGGAGGATTTGAGAGGCGTTTATAATCAGGTTCAGCGTCGGTGGCTAAACGGGGAATTGAAAAATCCAGTCGGTTATTTTTATAACTCGCTGAAAAACCTGGGCCTCAAAAACAATTCTGTTCAGGTAAACCCGAAACTGCTGTGGGATCGAGCTTCCGCTCACGATTTGTCACTTGCTGCTGGAAATCGTGAGCGGAAGCTCGATCCCACAGAACTTGATGATACCGAAATTGACAATCTTGATGGTGTTGAGGCGCAATTAGCACCGCCAGTGGTGGGCTACGGGAACAATACTGGCTGGGAACAGATAATGCAGGACTCCCAGGTTGTTACCGATTTGTGGGAAAGGGTACGCACAGAAGATTTGCCGGGGCGCTTCCGACTTTCGTCAACTCAGCTAAAGCTTTTGGAAGGTTCTAAGTTGCTGGTTGACAAAAGTGTGTATAATAGCGCAGACACACCGGGCGTAGTGGTAAAATTGCGCTCGGCCTTAGAATTAAGCGAACTTGGTTATGAGGCGCGTAATCTAATCAGAATGGCTTTGACTCAACGTGCGGGTTCAGGTTATGCTTTAATCTTTGAGGGTTAAGTTTGAGCCGATAACAGAGTTCTAATAAAAAAGCCGCCGATTTTGTGGCCCAAAACCGCACAATTGTGCTATATTATAGATAGAAAAAATTTCTAAACAGTTAATAGTTTTGATGGCTCTCATTATGTCAAGTTGGGAATGCTGGAAAAATAGAAATGTTCCAGCTTTGGAGTGACAGAGATGAGTAGTTAAGGTTGTTGAAGGAGTAATCGCAGCCAGATGTCTAAATCAAATTATGGCGCAGACAGCATTGAGGTGCTGGAAGGGGTTGAAGCCATCCGTAAAAACCCCGGTATGTATATCGGTTCGACTGGCTCACATGGCCTGATTCATCTTATTTACGAAGCCTTTGCCAATTCGGTAGATGAAGCGGTGGCGGGCTATGGCGACCTTATTCGGGTTAGCCTGGATGAGCAGGGCTGGGTGACGGTTGAAGATGAAGCGCGGGGCATCCCCTTCGATTTAAAAGAACACAAAAGAAAGCGACTGCCCGCCGCGACGATTATCGTTAGTACCATTCACGCCGGTGGTAAATTCGATAATAGCAAAGAAAATAGTGCTTATGCCTCGTCGGGCGGATTGCATGGGGTTGGCACGACGGCGATTAATGCTTTTGCTCAGGTTCTCGAACTGGATAGCTGGCGCGATGGTGAGCATTTTCACCAAATTTTCAAACGGGGTGAAGCACAGCCGCATAAGATTGAGCCTTGTGAGCCAGATAAGCACGGTACTCGTTTCCGCTGGAAAGCTGAATTGAGCCTGTTTGACCCCGGTTCGCATTACGATTTGGATTTGTTAATCAGCCGGGTCAAACCGGCGGCTTATTTAAATCCTGGCCTTAAAATTGTGTTGAGTTTGCCACAACCGCCCGGTTCGGATGAAAAAGAACCGCAAATCTATGAATTTTTCTCTAAAGAAGGGCTGGCGGGTTATGTCGGCGATTTGATGCGCGAGACCGAAGGCGAAGAAGCGCGGCCTTTATTTACCCAACCGATTCTTATAACGGGTGAACGTGACGGCGTGGCGGTCAACGCGGCGATTATTATCAGCAGCGAAAGTTACCAGACCACCATTCACAGCTACGCCAACTCGATTCGTACTCGCGACGGCGGCACCCACGAAAGCGGCTTCAAAAGCGCCCTCACCAGAGTTATCAACGACGCGGCGGCGGTGGGCGTGAGTAGCATTGCCAACAATACTCAGGCCAAAGGCAAAGCTCAAAGCACCAAAGGCAAAGCCGCCAACGGCGCTAAAGGCAAAACCGCCGGGCGCACCAGCACCAAAAGCAGCCCGCCGCCCAGCTACAAGCCCGAAATTATTCAGCAAGGTTTGTATGTAGCGATTGCGGTTAAGCTGGCGCGACCCCAGTTTCAGTCGCAGACCAAAGACCGCCTTAGCAGCGCCGAGGTCGAAGGAATTGCCAAGAGCATTGTCGGGCAGGGACTTTCCGATTGGTTTAGCTCGGTCACTAATGCCAAAGCAGGCGCGTTGTGGTTACGGCGGATAGAAGCCAGCCAGAAGGCCCGCGAAGAAGCTTTGCACTACGAAGAACTGGCCCGCGCCAGCCAAAAAGACAAGGGCGTACTGATTGACCGGGCTATCAGCGACAAGTTTGTGCGCTGTGCCTCGAAGAACCCGGCGGATTGCGAATTGCTGTTGGTAGAAGGCGATAGCGCCGGAGGCAGTGCCGTTCAGGGTCGCAACGCCACTACGCAAGCTATTCTCAAGCTGCGCGGCAAGCCTTTGAACGTAGCCGGAGCTAAACTCAGTACGATTGTGGGCAATCAGGAAATTCTGACGCTGCTCAATGTGCTGGGTTGTGGCTTTGGCAGCACGCTGGATTTGAGCAAATTAGCCTTTCACAAAGTGATAATCATGGCGGACGCGGACGTAGATGGGATGCACATCCAATGTTTGCTATTGACCTTCTTCCACGAAATGTTGCCTGAGCTAATTCGGGAAGGCCATATCTACATCGCCCAACCGCCGCTCTATAAAGCACTTTACAAAAAGCAAGAGGTCTGGTTGGTGGATGATGCCGCCAAAGACGAGTGGCAACGCAAGCACCCCGATGCCGCCAACACAGTTGAGTTCAAGCGCTACAAAGGTTTGGGCGAAATGAACCCCAAAGAGTTACGCGAAACTACCCTCGACCCATCGCGGCGAACTTTGCTACGGGTAACGATTGAGGAAGCAGACCTGGCAAAGAAACTGGTGTTTCAGCTAATGGAAGGCAAAGACGCTTCGGTACGACGCGAATTTTTGGAGAAGCACGGTGGCGGGTGGTTGGAAGCCGCCGCGAGTGCCGTAAACCAGTCGCCTTTAGTTCAGGCGGAAGTCGCGCCAAAAGCTACCGAATTGCATAGCGTCAGCAGTACCACGAACGGGCAAATTAGTATGGACGCGCTTTTTGGGGAAGCGGCTACCGGGGTGAATCCAGGTGGCAACAAAACAGCCCTGCGGAGCAGGAAGGGAGCAGCTTAAGAAGTGGCAAGCATTAGTAACAATACAAATAAGGGCAACGGCAATGGCAGGTCAAAATCGGCGCAAGGAAAATTAGATTTGGCCTCGCAAGCGGGTGGCCCGGTCAAGCCAGTCGAATTTCACGAAATTTTCGGCGAAAATTATGGCATTTATGGTCTGCACGTAGTTCAGGAACGCGCCCTGCCGGATGCCCGCGATGGCTTGAAGCCGGTACAGCGCCGCATTTTGTACACGCTGTGGGAAGGACGCTATCTTTCGTCCGGCCCGCACCGCAAGAGCGCCGAAATTGTCGGCAAAGTACTGGGAGACCGTCATCCGCACGGCGACACCAGCGTCTACGATGCCATGAGCCGCATGGCCCAGCCTTTTAGCTTGCGCTACCCCATGATTGACGGACAGGGCAACTGGGGCGCAAGCGATGGCAGTCCTGCCGCCGCCTATCGCTACACCGAAGCCCGGCTGACTCCATTGGCGGAAGCCTTGTTGAGTGATGATTTGAAAAAAGAGACCGTGCCGCTCCTGGTGACGTACAAGGAAGACCCGCGTGTACTTGAACCGTTGTATCTGCCCGGTCATATTCCGCCTTGCGTCAACTCGATTGATGGTATTGCGGTTGGTATTTCTACCGCCGTGCCGCCGCATAACCTGGGTGAAGCACTGCGGGTATCTATTGCCATGCTGGATGGCGGCGTGCTGGACGGCAAAGGCTTTACCACCGAGCAACTGATGGCTTATATACCCGGCCCGGATTTTCCCGAAGGCGGGCGAGTAATGATTGCTGCCGGGGGCGTGCGTGAGTACCTCGAAGGGGGCAAGGGTCGCTTTACCGTGCGGGCCGAAATCGGGTTGGAACAACTCACGCCCAGCCGCAAAGCACTGGTAATTTCGGCCCTGCCGCCAATAGGCCGTGATAAAGTAATCAGCAGCATCATAGACGCGATTAATGACCGCAAGCCCGGTACGGAGGGACTAATCCCCGAACCGCCGCTCGATGAGACCAACGAAATACGTACCCGGATTGTGCTGGAACTAAAGCGCGACGCTAACCCGACTCAGGTAATGGAAAGCCTTTATCGCCACACCATGCTGCAAATCGCGGTCAGCGCCCAGCTTTATTTCTTGTTTGCCTCGAAAGTCCAGACTGCCGCCAGCCACCCGCGTCAGGTTGGGTTGGTCGAGCTATTGTCGTACTGGTTGCACCATCAGCTTGATGTGGTGGAACGGCGGCTAACCTATGAACTGGCTCAATATCGCACCCGGCTTTCGACGGTAGAAGCTTTGATTATTGGCGCAACTCACGCCCAGGAAGTAGTCAAAATCTTCCAGCTTGCCGAGGGAAAAGCCGCCGCCAAAGCGACTATTCGGGCTAAATATAAACTGAGCGAAGAACAGGCCGAAGTTATCGCTTCTATGAGCCTGTCGCAAGTGACCAAGCCGGACGCGGGCAAATATCAGGCCGAACGGCTTGAACTCCTTTCCAAAATTGGTTATCACGAGGAATTGTTGGCTTCGCGCCCTAAACGAATCGCGCTACTAAAAAGCGAACTAAAGGAGACCGAAAAGAAGTTCGGTGATGCGCGGCGCACCGTAATTGACAAAGGCGACCTTACTTCGGTCACGCTGGCGGGTAACGCGGCGACGAGCGGCGGAGCTGGCGCACTGCTGGCTTCTCAAGCCAAACGCGAACCGCTTGCCGTAACTCTGTACGCCGACAGCACCATAAAAGCCACGCCGCTCGACCAGTTCGGCCCAAAATCTAAAACGGTCAGGAGCGACGAAGGGGTGGTCAGTCTGGCAGCAGTCGGCCCAACCGATTTCGTGCTGGTAGCAACCAGCACCGGGCGGGTCTTTAATCTCCCGTTGGATAATTTGACTATTGCTACTCGTGCCGGGAAAGGCGAAAGTCTGGTTCGCCACCTCAAGCTAGAGCGCGACGAACGAGTAGTAAATTTATTAGCGGTGAATGGCGCGGCTTTTGCCAGTGCCAATGATGAGGCTGCCGCCAATGATAGTCGCGAACCGCTATATATGATTGAGTTTAGCGCACTGGGCAAGGTCAAGAAAAGCCCGATTACCGATTATAAAACTGCTACCACAACAGGTCTGGGCAGTCTAAAACTGGCAAGCAGCGACACAGGCAAACCAGATGAGGTAGTTACGGCTTTGCTTTCCAACGGACGCGGCGAATATCTGGTGACAACCGATAGCGGGCAAACTTTGCGGTTTAGCGATGAAAAACTATCGGCGCAGGGTCGGGTCGGGCAGGGACAAGCCGCCATTGCGCTGGACGGGTCGGCGCGCATAGTCAATGCCTGTTTCTACGCTGGCGACAATAACCTGACCATGCTGAAAACCGAGCCTCATCTGGTAATCTTGACTGAAGAGGGCTTGCTCAAAAAGACTGCCCTGTCCGAGTATCCACTAAAGGGCCGAGCCACTGGCGGCATCGCTACCACGTTGCTAACCCCAGAGGAAAAAATCGCAGCGACCTGGCTGAGTACCGACGGTAAGCCCGAAAATCTGGTGGCGGCGAGTCGGAGCGGCAATGCGGTAGTCAATTTTTCGCTAATTCCGGCTTTACCAAGAGCCAGGAAAGGCCAACCGTTGTCTCAGCTAATTACTGGTGTTCCCAGCACTAATAATGGCCCGTCCCGGCTACTATCGCTTAGTCTGGCAATATCTTAGCAGGGAAGTTACAAATAGCAAAATTACGATACCAATAAACAGCCAGGTAGTTATTTTGGTCTGGTCGAAATCGTTCCACGCTCGTAGCGTAGCGATTAGAACCAGCGCCGACCATACTATCTGGCTTTGCTGTGTCAGGCGCAGGGCGCTCCAGCGCAGTTCAAAAGCTGTAAACCAGTTCACCTTTGACATGCACTCAACTGAATTTTAAAGCTAAAAATCTGTGTTCATCTGTGTTAAAAAATTCTTTAATGTAGACGCGAGTAAAGTTGACAATCTGACAGGGTTTTGTACACTTGTAATCAGTATCAAGGCAGCAGCCAGTGCTGGCTGCGTGACATTCTCCCACAGCGAAGAGGAGGCTGAGGCAAAAATGATAGATTTTTCAATGACCGAAGAAATGCTCTATCCGGTTAAATTGGCTGAAAATATTGCCGTAGAATTAATGCGCCCACTGGCCCGCTACTACGACGAACACGAACACGAACGACCCGCCGATTATATTAAAACGATGTGGAGTGGTGAACAGAGCGGCGGAGTACGAGGCAGTCCAGCGGGGCTTGCTTCTAAGGGCGAACTGGTGAAAGTGCGCCACGTCGTCTCGGTTTGCGTTGCCGAGATGATGTCGTGGGGCGATGCCGGTATTCGCTCCTGTACCCCTGGCTCAGGTTTGGGTGGCGCGGCGATTCAGGCCGTCGGTACGCCAGAGCAAAAACAACGCTTCCTGACCCGCTTTAACGAAGGCGAACCGAAATGGGGCGCGATGGCAATGACCGAGCCGCAAGCCGGGAGCGATACTGCTAATATTCGTACCAGCGCCAAATTGAGCGAAGACGGCAAAGAATGGATTTTGAACGGCGAAAAGATTTTTGTTACGGGTGGTTCGCTGGCAACCAGAGATACGCCCGGTCTGGTGGTAGTCTGGGCGACGGTAGACTCCAGCGCAGGCCGAGCTGGAATGAAAAGCTTTGTGGTCGAAAGCCGGACTCCCGGCCTGACGGTAGTGCGCCTGGAAAAGAAACATGGTATCCGGGCCAGTGATACCGCCGCGCTCAGTCTGGTAGATTGCCGCATCCCCTTCGACAACATTTTGGGTAGCCCCGAAGTCACCCGCCCCGGTAC
>JBBQXW010000152.1:0-16251 GCA_038209275.1 Chloroflexia bacterium
GCGCTGGTCTTTCAAAACTCGCGTCACCAAGCGCTGCGCTTCGGCAGCCGTAGCCTGTTCTTCCTTTAGCAAAGCATCGTAGGAAGCCCAGTAGACCGACGCGCCCCGCAACCGGGCTTCGCGTTCCAACAGCCAGAGCAAACCCTCGGCTTTGGGCAAACCCGGCAGGATAGTCGCATCTACTGTTATCAAGGGGCGGTGCAGACGCTGGCAAACTTCCGCCGCCATATTATATTTGCTGGCTTCATCCGAGCCGACCAGAATACAAATTGCCCCAGTCGAAGCGGGTAGGCCCATCTCCGAAGAAATTTCTTCCAGTTCTACCAGCCGGGCCAGATTAGCCTCATCGTCCTCCGATAGAAACCGATTATCTTCGGCGGGAACAAGCTCGGCCAGATGGCGCAGGCGCGGGTCGAGCCGATTTTCGCCCAGTAAAAAGGCCACCAGTCCTTCATCTATCTTAATCGAGCGGGCCAGCAGCGAAATTTGCTGCTTCTGGTTTTCTTCGTTTAGCTCAATCAGGTGATATTTCAGCAAAGGGGCTTCGGGGTCGAAACAGCGCCGCGCCGCTACTCGCCCCGCCAGCCCCGGACAGAGCAACCGCAGCGTTAGTTCAACCGTCGGGCGGCGGCGCGTAACATCATCCTGCAAGTACGAATAAAGTTTCTCGTAGCGCAAATCAATTTCGGGGGCAAGGGCAATTAGCAGGACATCGAGTTCAAACGGGGAGAGGTTAAACGCCTTGCACAAATAGCCCAGCCGCGAATTAGCTGCGTCCGTCACCAGACCATCCGGCTCAATCGCCGCTTCGTAACTGCCAGCCAGAAATAGCGTCGGGTCAGCTAAAAGCTGGTCTACTTCTTCCTCGGAAACATACAGCCCGCGAAACTCGTCTTCTTCGTTGGGGTCAACCGCCCGTAATTGTTGCACCCGCGCCGAAAGCATTGCGGTGATGCGCCGCAACTCCGAAAGCAAATATTCGAGGCTGCTACGGTGTAAAGGTATTACGCTCATTCTACTTCACGATTTATTTCATTTAAATTGGCTAATTTCTCGGTTGAGCCTGCTTCATCCGGCAATAAATTAGCCGGGTCGGTGGTTAAAGCGTAATTCAAAAACTCGTTTAATTCGTGCAGGCTACTCATTCGCCAGGTCGTTCCAGTTTGTAGATGTTGGAGTTCAAGTACCATTGGATTAACGGCATCACCTTTATCCGCTCCGGGGTCGGAGGCATTGGAAGAATTGGAATGCCAGAAGCGCAAAAGAAAGGATGAATAAAGGCGGGTAGGCAAGTAAGACTCCTTTGCTCTTCACACTGCCCGTTGGGAAAGGCAGCTATTGCTAACCAATGGTTAGACCGACCAAGTTTAATATAACAGCTTGCCCTTAATTAAAGCGTTTATCTGGCTTAATTTCGGCTTAATTTTGAATTTATTTTTAATAAATTGCCGAATTAGGTCCGGCTTTAGCTTATTTTGGCATATAAGTTGCTACTTAATTCTGTAACGCTCTATTACCTCTTTATCTATAATTCGCACTTCATCATCAGGCAAAACCTGTTACTAACCTATTAAACTATACGGTGGCGGAAAAAGCAATAGACTACCGTGTCCTGAAAAGGCGGTTGCAAAGTTGGTTTTTCAAGTGTAGGAGAGGGCTGCACCCTCGATTTGTAAGGTTAGGGCAAATCCATTGGCGGAGCAATGTCTTACAGATAAGTGCTTTGCAAGCGATTTGCCACCGTTTGAAGGTCTTTTTGCAAAATAGAAGGAAAAACCGTAAAATGAACAGTACACCAGAACCAATCGAACGAGACGACTGGCGCGATTACGAAAATGAACTGACTGGCCTGGAATTCGAGTCTACCAAAAGGCCACTAACGCCCGAAGAAACCCAACGGCTACAGGAGTTGCGCGACCATCAGGCCGAAATTAAGAACGCCGTAAAAACGAATATGCAGTACAATAACGAAGACGAGCCATTGCCGGATACCAGTCGCGACTTGAAATCTGATACAGGACAATATCCGCATAATCTTTAGAAGAATTTGGATAACACTATCAAACTAGAATTGCACACAGGGTCAGCCGCAACGCCGGAACAAATGCTGGCACAACTGGCCGGGCTGGATGCCGGGCTTGACCCGGAGGAAAACACCCGCACTTTTTTCCAGAAACTGTTGAGCCGCAGTGCTAAAATCGTGGGGGTGCGTCGCCTGATGGTCTTTGAAGGACGGGCAGGGGGGCGCGAACCAATTTTACTGGCGTGGTACGGCGTGCGGCCCGGCCCTAAAGACCGCACCTGGGGCGAAGTAGCCCAGGCCACTTTGCAACAAACCCAGCCTTTTTTCCCCGATGCTGAATTCTATACTGCTAAGGAAATTGAAGTACCAAAAATTACTCTGGCAAGTGCGCCAATACGGGCCTATGACCGAACGCTGGCAGCACTTGTAATAGCTTTGCCGCAAGAAACCGACCCAAATTTGATAATGCTATTAGCCGGACAAATCGGTCTACACTTTTACAATCGGCAAGCTAATATCCGGGCAGCGGGGCTAACGGCCCGCTCGAATCTGTGGGGTAGCCAGTTGCAAGCCTTATTCGAGGGCGCGCCGTTAGCGATAATCCGGGTGGAAGGCCAGTTATTGCGGCTCAACCAGCGTGCCGCCGAATTATTTGGTCTATCTGCCACCGAAAGAACTCGTCCCCTCACCCTCGACGCGCTCACTCTGCTGCAACCCGATGGAGCAACCGCTTTCTCCGAAGAACAATCCCCGCTAAACCGGGCCTTAACACTGGGCGAAACCATCCAGAACGAAGCCGTCGTGTTACGTCGTCCCGATAATAGTCGCATCCCAATCCAACTTTCCGTCAGCCCCATTTTTTCCCAGGACAAGCAAATCACTGGCGCATTTCTGTTTTTGAGGGATGAGGAGAAGGAGAAGGAATGAGGAATAATAGCAATTTGTAAAGGAGGGTTTTCTTTTGGCGGCGGAACAAGAGGCAAAATTTCGGGTAGTGCGAATTACCGACGGGCAGAACAAGGCCCAGGTAGAAGAATTTGTGGCTATGATGGGCCGGATGTACGATTATCACGCCGGGCTGCACCCCGATTGGCAGCAAAAAACGGGCTGGCAAAATGGTAGCGCAGGCTGGATTAAGAGCGGGGCGGGCGGCAACGATTGGTTCTTTGCGCTGGCGTACCCCGAACCGGAGCAAGCTTTACAGGCGGCGGCAGGCTATATCATCGCCGGGTTTCATTACGAAGCGCCTCTGTTCGTCCGCAACCGCTACGGCTATATCGCCGATATGTGGGTCGAGCCGAAACAACGGGGCGGCGGGGCAGCCCAGGCGCTGCTCGATGCCGCTTTCGCTTTCCTCAAAGAACAGGGGGTAGACCGGGTGCAACTCGAAGTAATGGTCAACAACGAACCCGGCCTGCACTTCTGGCAAAAATCCGGCTTCGAGCCGTTTGAAATCGTAATGCGCAAAACCCTTTAAATAGTTTTGAATTTTGAGTTTTGAGTTTTGAATTAAGAAGGAACACAGATGAACAAGCCCTGGAAGGGTTCCCTGTGGGCAGAGAACCACAGATGAACACAGATTTTTTTAACCAGAAACTAGAAACTAGAAACTCAAAATTCAAAACTAGAGACTGCTTAACAGGGCTAATAGTGCTTGATTGTAGGGAGTAGCGAGACCAAGTTCGCGGCCTTTGCGGACGACTGCGCCGTTTAGAGCGTCAACTTCGATGCGTTTGCCGTGTTCGTAGTCGTAGAGCATGGAGCTACTCATTGCACCCAGCTTTTCGGCAAAGCCCATTGTGTTATTTATTAAGGTTTCTGGGTCTAGTTTTGCTCCGGCGGCTTTGGCGATTGTCGCTGTTTCCAGCAAGGTAGACCTGAAAGCCTCGCGCAACTCCGGGGAAGCCAGCAGACCGTCTATCTTGCGGCGAGTGGCAGTAGTCCAACCGCTCAGGGCGCTGATGAAAACCAGTTTGCTCCACAGCAGCGTCAGGCTATCCGGGGCGATTTCAAAGCCAAAACCCGCCTTATCGCTCAGGCTCTTTAGTTCATCCAGTAGCGGCACAGGTTGACCTGCTTCAGTATGGGCGGTAACTGACAGCCTTCCGATATGGGTGTGGCGAATTGCGCCCGGCCCGTCCAAAGTTACGCCGATATAGGCCGCACCCGCCGCTACCCGCTCCGGCCCAAGAATATCGCAGAGCAAAGGCATGTGTTCGATACCGTTCAAAAATGAAATCACCACCGCTTTCTCGCCCAGACCAGGCAAGAGAGAACGGGCGGTTGCCGCCGCATCGAACGACTTAACCGCGAAGAAAACCAAATCAGCCCCGCGCACCACTTCCGCCGCATCATCGCTGACAAAGTAACTGGTGGGGGCAAGTTCAAAATCGCCCGCGCTACTTGTAGCTTTCAGGCCGGAAGTTTGAAGCGTCTGCAAATGTTCGCCGCGTGCCAGAAAGCGCACCTCCGTCCCAACCTGCACCAGTCGGCCACCAAAATATGCCCCAACCGCCCCGGCGGTCACTATTGCCAGCTTTAAGCCCATCGCGCTAATCCTTCCCACTTATATAGTTTTGAGTTTTGAATTTTGGTCGAAGACCACCCCGGCGGGGCGAGTTTTGAATTACTTTTGACATTATTGCGCCAGATGCCGCGAAATGCAACTCAGCTTGCTTCAAAATTATTTGTAGGAGGGGGCTGCGCCCTCGATTTCTCTGCCATTGCTGACAAATCGAGGGTGCAGTCCCCTCCTATACCGAAAATTATGGCAATCGTCTTAATATTAGACGAGATTTTCGCTTGGATGCAAACTAAAGCCTTTTTTGTCTGGTTTTTGGAGTTTTTGCAAAAACTCCAAAAACCGGGCCAAGAACAAAAACTTTTAAGCTTTGAAAATTTTTCGCGAAAAATTTTCAAAGCTTAACAAAAGCGAAAGTTTGGATTAGAGAATACTGGATAGAGGTGAATCTAAAATAGACACTTAAAAAGTATTGACGGGAATGGATAAAAGTGGAAAAATGGTAAATGGCTAGAACTAACCAATATACATCAGGCAAGGAGAACAAATCTATGGGTGCATTAGTCAATATGGGCGCAATGATAAAGTGTGCTTTCGCTGTACCGCCCGGCACAACCAGTTTAGTAGTTGTACCGAAGGGGATGCCGGTTTCCGCTGGAGGGCCGTTCGCTGCTACCATTATGGATTTTGCGCCGATGGTAAACATCCCAACTTTTGGGATGTGCATGTCCCCCAGCAATCCTATGGTTGCCGCCGCCACTGCCGCCGCGCTGGGTGTGCTAACCCCGATGCCGTGTATCCCGATTACTACCCCCTGGAAGCCCGGCTCACCAACCGTCCAGATTAATAATTTTCCGGCCCTGACCAACACCTGCACCAGCCAGTGTTCCTGGGGCGGCGTAATAACCGTGATGAACCCCGGACAAATGACAGTCCAAGCGCCTTAAACAAATCAGCCAGTAGTAAACATGAGTCACTCCTCCAAGAGCGGGTCTAACAATGGTCACGCCCCTTTACGGGGCGTGACCGCTTACACCAATCATTAGATTGGCTCTAAAATTCGGGATGACTCATGTTTTATTTTTAGCCCTTAGCGTCATCTTTCGGGTTGATTTTGGTGCTGAATTTGAGGCGGAGGGTGCGGGCGTTGGGACTTTCGCCGCTTAAGTCGAGGCTAAAGCTAGGCTTGCCGTCCTTGCTTACAACCTCGATGTTGGCGGTGATTTCCACTTCCACATCGGCAGTGCTTTCGATGCTGGAACGTACCTGTGAGAAAATAGACTCGACAAACTCATTGATACTAACTTCGGCTGGCCCGGCGTTGTCTACACTTGCTTCGGATTCGCCGCCGCGCCGTACTAATCCGGCGGGCCGACCCGTTTCCTTTTTGCCCGTATGAATATTCACTTTAAGAGCCATATTTAATATACTCCTTCATTTGACTTCGTTCTCTATGTTAAATAGTGACTTAAAACATTAATCAGTTACCTTAATGCTTCTGCTGGGCAGATTATAGCACACACGCTCATTTCTCAACATCGGCTTGTGTTAGAGTAGCATTTGATTTTCCAGATAAAAGTAATTCACCACGGAGACACGGAGACACGGAGATTTTTATAAATCAACCACAGAGGACGCAGAGGACACAGAGGGAAACGCAGAGATTTTTATAGTTCTACTCCGTGTTTCTCCGTGCCTCCGTGGTGCATAAACTCATCACTCATTACTCATCATTCCAATCGTAAATCGTAAATCGTAAATCGTAAATCGTAAATCCGCTGGCGCTTTATGATAAAATTAGGGATAAATAAAAAAGGTGTTCTAAATAGCAGGGAGATTTTGATGGCACTAACGACGGCGGCGACGGCAAGTAAACAGGCTGCTCCAAAACTTGAGGTAGCGATTGGCATATTGGGAAATGATTTGGCCTTGCGGGTGCCGAAAAGCGAGGGGTCTTTTGCGGCGCTACAATTGGATTTGCGGCGGGCCTTTCCCCAGATAAAATTTGTGGTGGACGAAAAGCGAAAATTATTGCGCTGTTTGCCGATTCACTTTAGTGCTTTGCGCGATTATTTTATGGCTCAGGTGAAAGCCGAACATTACACCAACCTGACGCTGGATTTTAATCCTGTGCCGCCACTAGATTTTGAGCCGAATATCGTGCTGCCCGCCCGCGATTACCAGCAAGCCGCGCTAGAAGCGTGGAGTAACAAGGGCGGTCAGGGCGTGGTAGTGCTGCCAACAGGAGCAGGTAAAACCTTTGTGGCGGCAATGGCGATTGCCCGGCTAAAGCTGGCGACGCTGGTGATTGTGCCAACGATTGATTTATTGCAGCAGTGGCAAATTGCGCTGGCAAATTTTTATGGGCTGAAAGACAAGAACCAGATTGGCGTTTTCGGCGGCGGCAAGCAGGAAATCAGACCTCTGACGATTATCACCTACGATAGCGCGATTATTCATAGTCGCCACTTGAACAATTTTGCCTTGCTGGTGTTTGACGAGGCCCATCACTTGCCCGCCGAGTCGTATCGAACGGCGGCGGAGGGAGCGTTTGCGCCTTATCGCCTGGGATTGAGCGCCACGCCGGAGCGGGCCGATAATTTGCATTTGCTGCTCGATAGACTTATCGGGCCGGAGGTTTATCGCCGTCTGCCCGCCGAACTGACCCGCCTGAAATTTCTTGCGCCCTATCGCGAAGAGAAAATTATGGTCGAGCTTTCGGGCGAGGAGCGGGCCGAATACGATAAGCACATGGAGACCTACCGCAAATACATCAATAAACAGCGTTTTGCGCGGGGCGGCTACAGCCGTTTTATGACGGCAGACAAGCTCTACCAGGATATGATTTATCGGAGCGGGCGCGACCCGTTGGCGCGGGCGGCTTTGCTGGCCCACCAGAAAGCCCGTCAGTTATCGCTCAACGCTACCGCCAAGCTAGATGAAGTGGCGCAATTGCTGGAAAAGCACTGTGACGATAAAGTAATTATTTTCAGCGAGTTCAATAGCATCGTGGACGAGGTCAACCGCCGTTTTTTCGTGCCGTCCATCACCTACAAAACCCGCGCCGACGAGCGCAAGGCGATTTTAGACCGCTTCCGGGCCGGACAATACAGCAAACTGGTAAGCGGGCGCGTATTGAACGAAGGCGTAGACGTGCCAGACGCTAACGTCGCCATCGTTATCAGTGGCAACGCTACCAGCCGTGAATATATTCAGCGTCTGGGCCGTGTGCTGCGTCCCAAAGCCAAAGATGCCCGCCAGAACGCCATCCTCTACGAACTCATCAGCGACGACACGGGCGAAGTAGGGACGGCAAAACGGCGCAAGCAAGGTCTGAACAAGAAGAATAGTGATGAGTAATGAGTGATGAGTGATGAGTTGCTAGAGCGGGGCAAAGGTATATAATTGTCTTGCCAGTGCTGGAAGGGCAAAGCTACAAATGCAAGCGGAGGATTTTAGGGAGGGTGCAATCATGGACAGTACAGACGTAAAGGAAGATGTAAAAGAAAAGGAAGAAGCGGTAAGCTATGACGAAGTAGTGAAATTGGCGATGAAACTCTCACCCCTGGAGCGGCTCAAGCTGATTGAGCGACTTGCTTACCTCCTTAAATATGATGTGCGAAATGGCCCGCCGCCCGAACCGCGTCGCTCTTTACTGGGGGCGCTGGCTCATTTGGGACAAGCTCCTTCCGCCGAAGAAATTGACCAGAACCGCCGTGAGATGTTAGCTGGTTATAGTCAAGAGAATGAATAATAATGCTACAAGCAACTAAGAAATATTACACGCCAGAAGAATATTTAGCCCTGGAAGAAGTGGCTGAATACAAAAGTGAGTACTTCAGGGGCGAAATCTTTGCCATGGCGGGCGGGTCAGTCAACCATACTCGTATTGCGGTAAATATCGCTGGTAGTCTAAATGCCGCTTTTGAGGGGCGACCTTGCGAAGCGTTTACCAGTGACTTACAGGTGCAGGTTAAGAAAAACGGGCTTTACACCTATCCCGATGTGTCAGTAGTCTGTGGTGAATCCGAATTTGCCGACAATAAGAATATTCAGTTAACCAACCCACAGGTGATTGTCGAAGTTTTATCGCCATCAACCGCAAATTATGACCGAACCAAAAAATTTGAGCTTTATCGCAGCCTCGAAAGTTTTGAGGATTATGTATTGATTGATTCGGAGCGGGTTTACATCGAGCATCATCATAAAATTGCTCCGGGTAAATGGCTGATGCAAACCTACGAAAATATAACCGAAACCCTTAAAATTCCCACGATTGATTTTGAAATGCCGCTTGAGAAAATTTATAGCCGGGTGCGATTTGAGACCGAAAGTGATACCAGCGAAAGTAACCAACTGGAAGAAAAGAAGTAATAATGCCCATAGCACTGGATGATTTAAGAAAGACAACCGCGACGCGCAAGGACAAGCGTCGGTTTGTAATACCGCAACTACTCGAAACCGCAGAAGAAATTGAGCTTTGCGGCGATTTCTGCCGTTACTTCGCGCAACTGGCAAACGACGGAGCGACGCAGAAGGATTTTTCGGAGCAGTATTTAATCGAACGGGCGGGCGGCGATTTCAAGTTGTCGCGGGGACTGACAACGGCGATGCTGCGCTTTTATGGCTGGGAAGGGCAAGTTTTCACCGATAAAATCGGGGCGGAAGATTACGCTCGTTTGCAGGAGGCTGGCCTGACCAATGCCTCGGCCTTGCGACTGGCGCTGTACGATTACGTCAATAGTTCGCCCATGAACGGCTTTGGTGGTACAACTGATTGGGAGCGGGCCGAAACCCTCGATTTGTTCGGGGCTGGGCTTGGGCTGGAAGCGGGGCAGGTCGAGGAACTCTTATGGCTGGATGCCGAGGAAAACGCCAAACTAAAACTGCGGCGGCGCAAAGATGGCGAACTTTTCAGGCCACCAACCGCCCACGAAGTAGCGCGGAATTACAACCGTCTGACTATAGAGACGTTGCTGTACAATTCGTCGGAAATTATTTTTGGGCTGGGACAAACCCTGCCCGCGCTGTTAATCAAGCACATTGGCTTTTTCTCAAAAGAATTTCGCATTCCGTATGATTTGGATTATAACGCGCTGGGCGAAATTAGCCTGCGCTTGTACGGCCCCGCGGAAGCGTTTGGCCCACCGACTAAACACGGCGAACGTCTGGCCCGTTTCGCCTTTATTCTTTTAGGACAGGCCCGAAAACTAGAGGATGCGGAAGTTGAGAGCGGTGGGCTGGCCTACAGCGAAGGCGTATTTGGCGGGCCGCGCACCAGTATTCTGGATGAAGCCCCGGCGAAAGTGAAGGGGCAAAAACGAGCGGTGGTCAAGAAGGCGGGGGCGGCGGGTTCGCCCTTGCGCTCGGCGCTGGCATTAGTGCATTTGCGAGACAAAACTTATTATTTCGATTTGTTGAGCCTGGCGCATACGTTGCGGCGGGCCGATGAGGAGGAAGTAACGGATGCGGAAACGGCTGATTCAAAAGGGATTGGCACTGGCAATACTGGTCAAATACGCGAGGCAGGAGGGACTTATAGTGCAACTGCAACCACCCCTGCTCCAACCACCGCCTTTGACAGTTCGGTGGAGGCACAATTTTACGCCGAGTTCGCCGCCCTGGAGCGAGAAGGGCAGACGAGCGGTTGGCAGATCGAACGTGAGCCAGAAGCATTGACCGTCCCCGAAGCGAATCTGATTTTTATTCCCGATTTTGCCTTGCGGCGCGGCACGCGGCGGGTCTGGCTCGAAATTATCGGCTTTTGGACACCAGCGTACCGGGCGCGCAAGTTAGAAAAGCTCGAAAAGCTCAAGAAGCGCGGTGGCTTTGAACTTTTGCTGGCAATAGCGCAGGAGCTAAAGGCCGATTTCAAAGACGCGCCCTTCCCGGCGATTCATTACAAAAATACCCTCAAGCCGACGGATTTGCTGGCCTTGCTCAATCGCCAGTACGCCGACTTTGAAGAGCGGTTGGCCCAGGCGCATCTTGGTCGCGACAAAATTGATAGCCAACTGGCAGCGCAGGGTTTTCTGCCCGAAACCGAACTTTACGGCTTGCTCGGCTGCTACAGCAAAACCGAATTAATGGGCGCGCTGCAAAAAACTGGGCTATCGGCGGAGAATAACAAGACGGGCATCTACATCGAGAGCTACGGCCTTTGTTCGGTCAATTATCTGACCAAAGCAACAGTCCAGCTAGGTCAGGCATTGAAAGCTGCCCCACAACAACGTCTTGCCCCCGACGAAGCCGCCGCCTTGCTCAGTGCCGCCGAACTGAAAATAGATTTAGGCCGCATCGAAGCCTTGATTGAACGACTTCCCGGCTTCCGAGTAAATCGCCAATCGCTATTCGAGGTTTTTGTGGAGAAGCGTTAAATAGTTTTAACCACAGAGGACGCAGAGGACACAGAGGACTTTAATTTTCTCTTATTTTATATTTTGGAAAATTTTCGCCGGAAATTTTCCAAAATATAAAACCAAAGTGGCTGGAATTGTAGAAAGCGAGGTAAAACAGAAATGGTTGGTACAGATGTGTTGCAGGAACTGGAAGCACTCGGCTCCGAACAAACTCGCAAGACTTACAAACGGCATGGGGTTGGCGAAAACATGTTTGGCGTGAGCTACGCCAATCTGGGGAAGTTGCACAAGCGCTTCAAGGTCAATCAGGGGTTGGCGCTAGAATTATGGCGTAGCGGCAACCACGATGCACGAATACTGGCGAGCATGATTGCCGACCCACAGCAAATGGATGGCGCTTTGCTGGAAGAATGGGTCAAAGATTTATCGAACTACGTTTTGACCGATGCGGTTGCCAATATTGCCAGTCGCACGCCACTCGCCAGCGAGAAGATGGCAGCGTGGACGCAATCGGATAAAGAATGGATTGGACGCGCCGGCTGGCAAATCCTTGCTAATCTTGCCATGAAAGATACCACCTTGCCAGATGAATTTTTCGAGAATTATCTCGAAGTTATCGAGCGTAATATTCACTCTGCCAAAAACTTTGTCAGGAACGCCATGAATAGCGCCTTGATTGCCATCGGAATACGAAACGCTGCGCTGGAAGAAAAGGCGCTGGCTTCCGCCGCGAAAATCGGCAAGGTGATAGTTGATCACGGCGAGACGAGTTGCAAGACCCCCGATGCCATCCCTTACATTCAGAAGGCGAACCAGCGAAAGAAACCTGCGCTAAAGTAATTAAAATTTGCCGTTCCTTTCGCCGATTTTATCTATTCTAAATTTCCCACTGGCGAAACGCATGTCGCGAGGAATATCTAAATTGACCGAGGTAGGGGCGCATCGCCCCAAACGCATCAGCCTAAGAGGTTAAGCTTGAAGAAAGTACGCGATGAAAGCTCGCCCTGGAATAAATTCCGGGCTACGTCGCTAAAGTGGTTTGAAAACCACTGCCGAACACCACTAGAGCATTGGTATTCAGTGGATTTTAATCCACTTTAGCTACGTAGCCCGGAATTTATTCCAGGGCGAGCCAACACTAGCCACCAATTGCGGGCTTACTCCTTAACTTGGTGCCTATGATGCGTATGCGATTCGCCCCTACCAAAATTCGCCTCTGGCTGAATTGGTACTCTCCATAGCGATTTGTGGATTTACACTACTTGAGTAGCTATGGTATATATAGCTGGATGACAGGCCAAATTTGTTATTTTGTTTGCGAATGGTAATTCTAAATAGTAGTTCAAGGAGTTTTCCCCTATGAGTAGTGCCGCTAAATATGTCGCCGCTCTGGATAATACCCAGTGGAAAATCGAAAGTGAATTTGAGACCCTCTTCAACTGGGAATATGATGAGGGCCGCGAGAAATTGCTTAACCTTTACGAAAAAGGCAAAGACAAGCAATGGAACACCAATACCCGCATAGATTGGTCACAGGAAGTAAACCTGGAAAATCCTTTTGGTTTTGCCGATGAGGGTCATCCGCTTTATGGTTCGCCCGTCTGGAATAAACTGGGCGAAAAAGACCTGGCCGATTTGCGACTGCACACCGCCGCCGCTTCGTTTTCCCAATTTATGCACGGCGAACAGGGCGCGCTGATTTGCACCGCCAAGATTGTGCAGACCGCGCCGGATATAGATGCCAAGTTTTATGCTGCCACCCAGGTAATTGACGAAGCCCGCCACGTTGAGACTTACTCTCGCTATCTCCACGAAAAGCTCAAACTGATTTACCCGATTGGGCCGGGTCTGGCTTCGCTGCTGGAAAACGTCATTCGCGACTCGCGCTGGGATATTACTTATCTGGGGATGCAGATTTTGATTGAAGGGCTGGCCCTGGCTGCCTTCAGCAGCATCCGCGACCAGGCCAAAGAACCACTGGCCCAGGCGCTCAATGCCTATGTGATGCAGGACGAAGCCCGCCATGTGGCGTTTGGTCGGCTGGTTTTGCGCGACTACTACCCGCAGTTAAGCCAGAAGGAGCGCGAGGAACGCGAAGAATTTGTGGTCGAAGCTTGCTACCATATGCGAGACCGCTTCGGCTCGTTCGAGGTCTACCGCAATCTGGGCTACAACATACCCGAAATCCGGGACTATTTCAGAGATACTCCTGGTCAGGCCGCTTTCCAGGCCCGCATTTTCAGCCGGATTGTGCCGACCATCAAAGACATTGGGCTATGGGGGCCAAAAGTCCAGGACGCTTTCAGTCAGATGGGCATAATGAAATATGCTGATTTGAACGCGGAAGAGTTTCTAAGGCAAGACGAGACCGTCGCCGAAGATTACGATGCCCAACGACGCAGAATGACCGAACAAGTTATCGCTATCGGGAGCAATTAATATAATCGGGTAAGCAGGGTATTGGATTAAGAATCGCTCTATTTTACTACTTCCAGTAAGGTAGAGCGATTTCTATTATGCTAACTAAACCAGTAACAAAAACTGTTGGGATTTCCGTTTCCATAGCTCGGTTTTCAGGAAGGGGAGTAAAGCGTTACAATAACTTTGGTAGCGTGTTTGCAGCTGGTTTTCCAGGTAATTAATCCGTTGCTCTAGTTCCGGCAAGCTAACATAAACGCCGTTGCCCTCGTACAGCCGCCATTCCACCGAATTGTGGGCGCTGAGGCTCAGGGCTTTTTCAATTGTCCAGCTATTTTCTTTGTTTTTCATCATGTGTCCGCTCCTGTGTTTCCTTACTATTTCATACTCACGCATCATTTATATTAAGTTTAACGCTGCTTTCGGCATTTTTGGATGGTATTTTGGCACTTTTAACCGCTTTTTGGGATATATCTCCTATACGGACAAACATAAATAGGCCAAAATACCTAGCGCAGTATGCCAAATGTAGTACCGAGGATTAATCAATTGTCCATTGTTCGTTGACCCAAAAAGCTTTATTCTTAGGCTAGAGATTAAACATCACCTTCAAAATAGTCTAACAAATTTTCTACTCAAGGGTCAGGGAACGTGGCAGGAATTGGTGAATTAATATGCCGGTAAAACAGGGACAACTAGCTCTTACAAGTGCATCAATCCAGGCTGCTAAATTCAGCCGGGCTATATCGCAACCTCATTTTGAAGTTGAGGATGTTCAGCTATGCCAGGAACGGAGCTATTTACCACACCCTTGCCCCGATTCGCCCACGTTAACCAATCAGGAAAAGGCACGAGTAATGCGCCTTCTCCAAACCGTGCTGACCAGTCTGATTTAACCATAGGAATTTCGCTTCCCATCTTGACCGGGAGAACATTTTGCATTATACTACAAATAGCTAATCAACCTGGCGATAAGATTAGTAAAGGAGCAAAATGAAAAACAACCGAAATAGAAGGGAGCTTAGGCTATGGCCCGAATTAATAATCAAATTAATGGTCTCGTAAACCAGCAAGAAGAAAACAAGGATTGGCAGGATACATCTCCCACCAGTAATACAAAAAAGCCCGCGAAGCTTATGAAAGCTACCGATTTTTTGAACGGGGCTACCAGCTTTAAATCGAGCAAGGTTGAAGATTTACCAGATTTGCCATTAGATGAGAACCCGCAAGCCGAAGATGAAGCCGATTATCACGTCCGAGCTGGTCGTATCGGCGGACAAACCACCAAGCAACGCCATCGCGATAGCAACTTCTACAAGGAAATCGGCGCGCGTGGCGGCACAACTACAATGGCCCGGCACGGCTCAGATTATGCCGAAAGACGTAAAAAGGGCGGCGATACCACCCGCGAACGCTACGGCGAAGAATATTATCATAATATCGCAGCGAAGGCGGCCCGCAGTAAACAAGATGCTACCCGACTACGCAACGATGCCATTAAAGCTCTGATGAGCGCAGGCATCAAAATACCCACTATTATCAAGCTGACCCTCGACGACCTGATGGCTGAACCGCGTGTCCAACCTCTGCTGAAAAGCGGCCCCCTGGCTGAGTATCTTCAGGAACGGCCCGATAGCGAGAACCTAAATGTATTTCTCTCGCAATCCGGCAAACCCCTATCCCTGGCAAATACCTACACTGTAATGGAAAGGCATAAATCCGGCGACGAAATTTGAGAAGTGTGACGGAAATCACACGAAAACCCCTTGACAGAACGCGAAATGTCTGTATAATACATTCAGGTAAGCAATTATAGCTACCGAGAAGCTAACAATCTGGGCCACTGCCCGATAGCTAAGAAATTTTGACGATTAAGTAAAGAAAGAAAGGAGGAGAGCGAAAATGAAAGAAGCGATGACACTGCAAGCCAACCTTGTAAAGCCCGCCCACGCTGGCTGGATTGGCACTAACGGCAACACTGGACGGCGTACTGGCAGATTGGGCATCGGCGCGCTCTCCTTCTGCCGTACCAACAGATTGCGTTTTTCTGACAAGGGAAACCTGACCTCGGCTAAAACTGAAAATTGGAGACAGGCTGCTGCCCGCCTCAAACTCGAAAGGAGCTTATGCTAACGAGTTTAGAGGCCAGGCAAAACGAACGAAAAAATTGCCTGCCATCATCCAATCCAGTTAAATAGCCAGGACAATTCCTGCCAGAAAACGCGACTGATGAACTTTGAAAATCCAGGTCGCGTTTTTTGTTGCGGCAAACTTTACAGGATTAGCGCAAGGGTGGCCCCCTCGCCTGCGGTCTGCGGCGGTCAGTTCTCGGTAACGGTTCTCGGTTCGGCGGATTACTCCACCGTCCGGCCCGGCACTCGTTCAACGAGAACAATCCGTCGCCCCGCATTAACGGCTACACGGCTTCGGCGGAGTAGCACGAAGAGAGGGATACAGGAAGGTAAGGGTTGCGGGACAAATACGAGCAGCGCTCGTCCAAACCCCGCCCTCGGCCCCTTCCAGGGCCAGACGGCCCGAACTTATGGAAATAGCAATTAGAAGATTTTAACATTTTTTATTAACCAAGCAATTTTTAGTCAATTATCAAGTAATTAACAAGGAGCAAAGCAATGTTACAGGCACAGAGTAGTCTTTTAGACCAGGTTAAACTGAGACAGGTCGAATTCTTACGGGAAGTCGAATACGACCGACTGGTCGAAGAAGCGAAACAGCCAAAACAGCAGTCCGAGCGGTCTGGGTTGCGCCAGCAATTAGGTCAGAGTCTGGTGCGGTTAGGTCAGCACTTGATGAAAGAGCCGGAACTGGCCTAAGAAATAAGCAGCACCGTACAGGAAAAGGCAAAGGAAAAGGAGCAAATTGTGGATAATCAGAAAATGGGTTTGCTATATTATGTCAACTTAAATCAGCAA
>JBBQXW010000153.1:0-16115 GCA_038209275.1 Chloroflexia bacterium
AGGCACAAAGGCAGAATTTTTTAATGAAATTTTTAATCCGATGGCTGGTTGTATTGATATTGGTATTGTTGGCAAGTTGTGGCGAGGCTACTCAAACGCTAGTTTCTTCTTCTACCTCCACGCCCACTATTATTGCCGCGCCAACTGCAACCCCAACTAAATTACCCATTCCTACCGGCACAAATTCAACTCAACCTACTAGCGCTGTTTTAGCCACTGCTTTACCTTCGCCAACGGTTTCTCCTGTGCCGACTACTCAGCTTTTGCCCGTTCCGTCGCCACTAGCAGCAAGTGTGCGTGAAGCCGCACCCACCCTAGTCGTTACTAATTCGGCTGGGCGACATATCTCCTTCATTGACCCTACTGTAGGTGTTTTAGATAGAATTGAAGTGGGCGTTTCTCCCTGGGGTTTGGCTCTAGCGTCCGGCAACAAAGTTTATGTGGCGACGGCGGAAGGCGTGGCGGTAGTAGATACCAAAAATCGCAAGCGGATTGCTCTTGTGCCGTACCGGGCCAAAGTGGGACAGCCGCAGTTTGGCGAATATCGGCCCGGCGGAATGGGTATCGCGGCTTCGCCCGACGGAAAATTTGTCTATGTCGGAGTTTATTTGACCAATCAGCCCAGCCAGCTAGAAGTTTTGGATACCGAGAAACTTTCGATTATTTCTAGTGTGCCAGTCGGTATTCGTCCTTTTCAAGTATTGGTTAGCCGCGACGGAAAGCAGGTGTACAGCATTGACCACGATTCCTACTCGGTAACAGTAGTTGACGCAGCTAAATTCACCAGTCGCACTCTTAATATTGCGGCGCTAGGACGCGGTTCTTTCGATAAAGCTCACTACGCCGCCCAGTTACCCAACGGTCATTTGCTGCTGCCGATACAGGGCCGGGTGCTGGTAGATTTAGACCTGGTAGGCGGCAATTTCACCACTGCGCCGCTTTCTGCCAGCACTCACCAGCACGGCGTTACGCTCACTCCCGATGGCAAAAAGCTGCTAATCGTCGGAACTGGCCCGGCGGGTGGTGTATCGGGTAAGCCCGGCCTGACTATTCGCGACTTGAGCGCCGGAACTGAAGAATTTATTCCGCTCACTCGTCCGCACGAAACCGTAACAGTCAGCCCTGATGCAAAATGGGCTTATGTTACGGGCGGTCATACTTTCGCCAACGAAGGCTGGGATGGTTTAAGCTTGGTTAATCTGCAAACTCGTGCCGTCAGCGAATTACCTGTTCCTGACCGCCCTCTCGACATCGTTATCCTTCCTACTTCCTGACCAGCTTCACTTTGGCAGCGTTAAAAATTAAGTTCCCTTTTTGGTAGGGGCGCATCGCATACGCCCTTGAAGGCTGGGCCGGGTCAAAATGGGCGTATGCGATGCGCCCCTACCAAATCAATTCCAAAGCTTTCTTGTGACGAAAGGCGGAATAAAGCGGGATTATGGTTGGATTAAGCGGGATTTTTGCCGGGGAAGCGGGATTAAGCGGAATTAGGCTGCAAAAAGCGGGATTAATCCCGCTATAATCCCGCTTTTCTGCTATAATTATGGCGGAATAATAAAGAAACTGCGTCAGGAAAGCGGGATTAATCATCAGGAGAGAAACTTCACCACGGAGGCACGGAGAAACAGGGAGTTAAATTTCTTTTTAAATTCCCTCTGTGTCCTCTGCGTCCTCTGTGGTGAATAATTATAGAAAAGCGGGATTAGTTTTTGGATAGCGAGTCAATCGAACTACTCATAAAGAATGGTGAAAGCCCGACGCTGGAGCTTAAAGTCGCGCCGCCGCGCCCTTCTGAAATGGCGGAACGGATTTGTGGATTTGCCAATTCCCCGCTCGGCGGTATAGTTATTATTGGGGTGGTAGACCAGACTCTTGAAATCAAGGGGGTCGAGTCGGTTGCAGGTGCGCTCGATAATATTCTTCAGGCCGCCCGCCAGTGCAAACCAGTTGTGCCGCTCGTTCCGGCCCAACCGCAGGTGCTGGAGGTGTGCGGCAAAAAATTGGTGGTGGCGCACATTCCGCCCAACAACGGCGAACTTTATCAGGCTGGCAATGTCTTCTGGCTGCGGCGTGGTACGCATACGGTGGGCATGGAAAAGCGCGAATTGCTTGAATTTGTCTATCGCCAGGGTGTGTTAAGCTGGGAAACTCAACCGGTGCTGCTGGCAACCCTCGCCGACCTCGATATGGAGCGGGTGCAAGCGTTTGTCGAGCAGCGCCCTGACCGCAACCGCCGTTCCGGGCGACTCGCCGACCTGACCCAGATATTGCTCACCACCAAATGCGCCGTCCGCCTTGAAAGTGATAGCCAGGAAATTCGCCCGACCAACGCCGGGTTGCTGTTGTTTGGCTATGCTCCCCAGAATTTTTTAACCCAGGCTGAAATTGTCGCGACTTATTATCAGGATAGTCTGGGGATGCGCCGCTACACCGACCGCAAAATTTTGGGTGGCACGCTGGCGGAGCAGATTGACCAGGCCGAAGAATATATTAAGCTTCGCATCCCGGTTGCCGCCCGTACCGAAGGCTTTCACCGTATTGACGAGCCGGAATTGCCGCTCGAAGCTTTGCGCGAAGCGGTAGTCAATGCCATCGCCCACCGCGACTATAGTATCGAAGGCACTGCCGTGCGCCTGTTTTTCTACCCTGACCGGGTGGAGGTGCATAATCCCGGTTTGCTGCTGCCCGGCGTGGGCCTGACCGATTTGCAGCAAGGGCGCGCCCCTTCCAAGCCCCGCAACCCGGTCATTGTCAGCATCTTGCGCGAATTGCCGGGCGGCTATATGGAGCGCATGGGCAGTGGTATTCGGTTTATGATTGAACAGATGCGTAACTCAGGTTTACCCGACCCCTTGTTCAAAGAGCAGGGCGAAATGGTCGTTACTTTTCCGCGCCAATCCGCGCCGTTTGCTGCATCGTCGTCCGTGCCAGTTCAAGCCGATACACTCAGCGAACCTTCCAGCACTTCGCCCGCCGTCGCTACCCTGAACACAGGCTCAACTACGCTGACGCAACCAGCCCGACAACAGCTAGGCTTGCGCTACGTCCACGAACACGGCTCAATCACTAATCGTCAGTACCGCGACCTGACAGGCGCAGCCGAAACCACCGCCATCCGCGACCTCGAAGCCCTGGTCGAGCGTGGCTCACTCCGTGCTATCGGCAAAGGTCGGGGGCGGCATTACGTCCTTTAGTATAGGCAGGGCGGTTGCAAAGTCCCAAATTCGTAGGACATTGCTCCGCCAATGGATTTTCGCTGGCCTCAAATCTTTTGTAGGACATTGCTCCGCCAATGGATTTTTGCGACTTTGCAACCGCCCTATAGTATAGGAGATGTGGCAATTACTTTTAGAAAAAGATGTTATAATTAGAGAACAAAAGTTTAAGAAGAAACGGAGGCGAGATAATTTGGCAGAGCAAAAATCTAATTACTCTTATCAACAATCATCTTTATTTCAGGTTGAACCTAAACTCGAAAACCCTTCCCATTTAAATCAAAATCCATTAGTTGAAGTAAACGGATCAGACTCGGAAGAGCAAAAGCAAAAACGCAACGGCAAAAAAGCCAATAACTTGGATGGTGCAAGCTGGATTAAATATTCGATTAGTATTTGGAGCGATATTAGAAAAAACGCTGAAGAATTAGCTTTAAAGCATCCGGCCATGTTTCCTATATCTCTACCCGAACGTCTTATTCAATGTTTTACTACCGATGAAGATAAAATAGTAATAGACCCATTTGCTGGTCTTGGTTCTACTATGTTAGCTGCCGCCAAACTAGGACGAATGGGTATTGGTACGGAGCTTTCAGAAGAATATACTCAAATCGCCAATAGACGACTTAATCCTAAAAATCTCTTTACTGGTATTGATGATATTGCCTGTGCTAGTGTGGTGCATCAGGATAATGCCATTAATCTGCTTGATTACATACAAGCCGAGACAGCCGATTTCGGGGTTACTTCTCCACCATATTGGGATATTCTGAACCAGAAACGCACGGCTGATTACAAAGATATTCGTACTTATAGTGGTGCTGCTGCTCAGGATTTAGGAAATATTGCTGATTACGAAGCTTTTATAGCGGCTCTAAAACCGATTTTTGAGAAAGTATTCCAGGCGCTAAAACCAGGTAAATATTTTTGTGTTAACGTTATGGACATCAGGAAGAAAGACCGTCTTTACTCCTATCACGAAGATATTAAAAATTTGATGTGCAGTATTGGCTTTAAGTATGATGACCTGATAATTTGGGATAGGCGTTTAGATTATAACAATATGCGGCCTCTTGGTTATCCATCGGTGTTCAGAGTAAATCGAGCGCACGAATTTATACTGATTTTTCTCAAGCCATCCAAAATATTAAACATACTAAACCAAATTCGGGAGAGCGCTGAATGATTTTCATTGAAGATTACATTGATGAAGACGTAGCTTATCTTTTGGGTTTAATAGTTGGTCGGGGTACTTTGAACGAAAGTGGTGGGCAACGGCAGATTGTAATAGAGTTTTCGTATGTCACGTTAATAGTGGAAGGTACTACCTCATCTTTTGACCAGGCTGATGCAATCACCGTTGGATTAGTTAATATTCAGCGTCGGCTTCAAAACCTGCTGGGTGTTAGCATAGATATAGTAGATAAACCGAACAGTAGAGAATTGGTTGCTAGATTCAATACCAACAATATGATTTGGCGCAACATAATGACGCTAACTGGCGGTAGTACCCAGCATCATACTTTTAAAGTACCTGATATTTTCTTTAATCCTGAGCTGCCAGCCGATTATAAACGTGAATTTATCAAGGGCTATGGTGATGTAGCCGGGAACATACGGCGCAGCAACTATTTTAGAAATGGCGTAAATCGTGTCAGACTCGATGTGCTTAATTCCAATTGGCAATTACCTGTCCAACTCTGTCTGCTCTTACAAAACGAGTTAAGTGTAGGAGTACAAATGGTGCAATGGGGACACCCGAATACCAGGGGCAAAAAAGGCAATCCTTTTAAAGAACATCAACTTCAGATTTTTGCCAAAGAATATGCCAAAATTGGGTTTAATTTCGCACACAAGCAGCGTATTCTTGAGGAGTTTATAGCATCAGATAATACTAATCACCCTACTTTTAATTACGGAGCCTGTCCGGGTCGTAAGCGGCTAACAAGAATAAAGCCAAATGACCCTAAAGAAAATGATGCTTCACTACCTTCCAAATTAAAAGGAAATCATTACAACGCTTATTGGCAAATTTGTAAGGATATAGGTTGTACCCGTGAACCTCTTCCAACTGGTCAAACCTCAATTGATTTTGCCGAGCCAGACCTAGAAGACGACGAGCTTTTAGCAGATGAAGAATAACACTGTTGGTTTCGATAGTTAGAGTTTTAAGCCATAAAAGCTGGTAGAACAATCAATGCCAAAAACGTCACCAAGAGAAGCAAATTTATACCCTCCAATGTCTGCCTGGTTGGAGCAATACTTGAAGAGTCGGTATCGTGAGGCACAAATCGAAGTATACGATACTTCTCAAAAATCTTTATCTAACTTTATTTCCACCAAAAATTATGGTTCTATGTTTCCACCTGAATGGAATAGTTGGGATATTCACGTAGATATTACTGGGCTTGTTATTACCAATGGCAAAGCAGAGCTTGCTTTTATCGAAGCAAAGATAGGAGAGTTGGCTCTCTCAGATTTATCGCAGCTTTTAGGCTATAGCAGGGTAGCCCATCCTTTACAGGCTTTCTTACTCTCACCACAAGGTTGTGCAGGTAGTCTCACTTCACTCCTAATAAGTTACAATCGTCGCGATGTTTTAGAATATTACTCTGAAAAGGGCAGACAGACTCGAACGATTGCTGTAGCAACCTGGGATATTTCCACAAATTCTATTAACCAAGCTTCCGTCATAAACTAGTAGCCTGACCTTTGTAAAATGATAAGTTCAAGAGGTGTATTTTGAGCGTAATTCAGTAAATTTCAATTTATCAAATTTCGTGGGTTAGGCTACTAGGTTGAATTGTTATAAGGGTAATTTTCTTGAGGCGTTTGGCGAATCTTTTACTGATATGGGTAATACTTTTAACGCTGGTGGCTTGCGGGAGCGAGGCGAATAATCCGAGTGCTACGCCTAGGCCGGGAAGTGCGGCGACAGGTGGTAAAACTCCGCCGCCGTTGTTGCAGGGAACGCCAACGCCCGCTGTTAGTCCGGCGACTGTAAAAGAAGGAACAACTACTGCCGCCCCCATAGTCGCGCCGTCGAAAGCTGCCCCTGCCGGAAACGTGCCTTTTCTCGATAACGGAGTGAACCTTGCGCCGCCGCCCGCCCCTTTCCCGCCTGCCGGGGCTACTCCTGTCCGGCCCGACTTGAAGGAGTACGAGGAAAGTATGCTGGCTGCCTTCAAGGGCGATGTAAAGTTGGCCCAGGATTTGGGCGCACCGTTTTACAATATTGCGGTGCGAGTTGTGCCGGACGCGAAAACGCCGGAAGTAGCCGGACGCGAACAGGTTATTTACACCAACGACACGGGCGGGCCACTCGATAGCGTCTATTTTGGGCTTTGGGCTAACCTTGCCCCCAGCACCCAGAACAACCCGCCCGTGTCAGTCTCGAACGTGCGGCTGAACGGCGAGGCGGCAAACTGGACGCTGGAAAACAACCGCAGCATGGTAAGGGTGCGCTTCGACCCGAACCGCTTGCTTGCCCCCGGCGCAATGGCGACTATCGAAATGGATTTCAGCCTGCGAGTTTCAACTGACAGCGATTATCCCTACTTTAAATATAGCCCGGCGGAGCAAGTTTTAAATTTGTGTTACTGGTATCCGCAGGTAGCGGTTTTTGACAAGGCGATTGGTGGTTGGGATATTCATAATTATTCCGAGCAAGGCGACGTAACCAATAGCAAGACTTCTTTCTTCAAGGTCTGGCTCACTTTGCCGCGTGAACCAGTAATCGCCGCCAACGGGCGCAGAGTAGAGGTCAATACTAACAGCGATGGCACGAAAACCGCCAAATTTGTCACTGGCCCGGTGCGCGATTTCGTGGTCGCGTTTAGTCCGCAATACCAGACCGCCAGCCAGCAAAGCGGCGATAGCCGCGTAACGGCCTACTTTTTCGAGAAAGACCGGGCCTGGGGCGAGAAAATGTTGCAACACGCGGTGGATTCGCTCAAAACCTTTAGCGATGCTTTCGGGCAATATCCGTATCAGGATTACAGCGTTGCCGAAACGGTTTTAACTACTTTTGGTGGCCTCGAATTTCCCGGTTTGATTTACATAACTACGCGCTACTTTAATCCCGACGCAGCCCAATCGCTCGAATATGTTACCGTCCATGAGACAGGCCACCAGTGGTGGTATGGATTGGTAGGGAGCGACCAATTGCGCCACCCCTTTCAGGACGAAGCACTAACTCAATACGTGCCAGTACTATATTTCGAGCGTTTCAAAAGCAAGGCCGAAGCGCAACGCATCTTGCAAATTTACATGAAGAACGGTTTTCAGGCTACCGTAACTGCTGGTCGTGATGCTATCGTAGACCAGCCTGTCTATAACTGGAATCAGTTCAACGATTATTTAGGGATTGTCTATAACAAAGGTGGTCTATTCTACGATGCCTATCGCCAGAAGTTTGGCGACGCGGCTTTCCTGAAATTCGCCCGTAGCTATCTGCAAAACAACCGCTATAAATTTGCTCAGCCCGATGATATACTGGAAGCTCTCAAAGCGGGGGTAGCGCCCGCCCAATCCAGTGCCGTAACCGAACTCTACCGCCACTGGCTCAACGCTAAAGAAGGCCAGCAGGATATAAAGTGAGAAATCCATTGGTGGAGCAATGTCGTACAGGATTAAGTAAATTGTGGAATTGGACAAGTCCATTGACAGAGCAATGTCCCACAAGTTCGGGGCAAGATTGTGGGACATTGCTCCGTCAATGGATTATCTTATTAATACTAGGAGAAATTGCAATGGCGCTACCTCCAATCGGTTATCAGGCTCTTCGCAAAGGTCGTGTGTCGGAGGCAGGACGGCTCTACTTTATAACAAAATCAACCAAAGAACGAGTACAAAAAGAATGGTCAGCCGAAGAAAAATTGGCTCAGAGCAGATTATTGCAAGTAGGTGTTCCGCAAATTATAATGAGTTCGTTGGATTGGTTACAGCAAAAGCAACTTATTTCGCTGACTGCTTATTGTCTGATGCCTGACCATCTGCACCTGCTATTCCAACTTGGTGAAATTGCCCAACTGGAGAATGTAGTAAAGCGTTTAGTTCTTTTACCGGGTTGGAGATATATCGCAAAACTGGACGTGGTGAGTTGTGGACTGTTGGCTACCACGACCATGCTTTAAGAGCCGAAACTGAAATAGAGCAAGTAGTAGCTTATATTGAAAATAATCCAGTTAAAGATGGATTAGTAACACAAGCTCAGGAATGGATGTGGTCTTCTCGTAATCTGGCTGAGTGATGGAAAATCCATTGACAGAGCAATGTCGTACAGAAAATACTTAATGAGCATGAGAAATCCATTGGCGGAGCAATGTCCCACAAATATTAGGGACTATTGACGGAGCAATGTCCCACAAATATTAGGGACTACGAGGTTGGGTAAATTACCCGGTTGAATTCTTGTAGGACATTGCTCCGTCAATGGATTTGTGTGACCAATAAGCACAATCTGTGGGACATTGCTCCGCCAATGGATTTGATCTAATAAAACCTATGTTCAGAGATATAATAAAATGGGCGCGTCGGGATAGGCGGATAGCCTTTTTGTTGGCGGCTAATCTGGCAATTCTGGTAATTGTTGTAGCGGCACTGGCCTTTTTGTTGCTGCCGCGAATTAGCCCAGTTTTTGGGCCGCTGGTCGGGCCTGCTGCCAATTTAACCGTTACCCCGACGCTATCGGGCAACAACGCGATATTTGCGCCAACTCCAACGGCCGAACCTACGCTGACTCCCTTGCCTCCGACTGTAAACCCGACTCAACTTGTCGCTCTACCCAACCAGGGTCGCAACGATGCTCCGCCCGCGCCTCCTGGCTCAACCTCAACCCGCGCCGTTCCTACTCTTACCGCCACCAAATCTATCGCTACTCCTTCAGTTACACCTAAACGCTAATTAAAAAAAGCTTTGGGTAAATTTTGCAAAATTGCCCAAAGCTAAAAAATTTGTTGCTGGTTAGATTTTTGGTTGTTTTTGCAAAAACAACCAAAAATCTAACCAGCAACAGGAGCGCAATCGTTCGGGTCGCCCGCGATTTTTTCGACGGCGTGGGGGAGGGCGCGGATAATGGCTTCGAGTGATTCGCGCGCACCTTTGGGGCTGCCGGGCAGATTTATAATCAGGGTTTGCCCGCGAATACCAGCGACTGCGCGAGAAATGACCGCCATTGGCGTTTTTTGCAGGCTGTAGGCCCGCATCGCTTCCGCCATGCCCGGTACTTGCTTCTCGATGACTGCCAGCGTTGCATCTGGTGTGACATCGCGGGGGGCGACACCCGTGCCGCCAGTAGTTAAAATCAGGTTCAGCTTTAGCTCGTCCGACCAGTTTTTCAGCTTTTCCTCAATTATAGTCTGTTCATCAGGGATAACCTCATACTCGGTTACTTCAAAACCCTGCTTGAGCTGTTCTGCCAGCAATTCGCGCAAGCCTGGGCCGCTGGTGTCTACTCGTTCGCCCCGTGCGCCTTTGTCGCTCAGGGTCAGGATACCTACTTTGAAACTAGGGGATTGTTCCATAAAATTTACTCCTGCTCCAGCTTGGCCCGAATAAACGAAAGTTTTTCCAGGTGAGCAATATAGCGCGCCCGGTTTTCTTCTGACATCGGCGTGCGTGCGCCCTTTTCGATAAATTCGAGCGCCTCGCGAGTTGCTTCGCTCAAGCTATCGGGCGAAGTATTAGACGGGTCAAATTCGTTGGCATACTCGCGATATTTTTCCAGCAAGGCTTCGCTCTTGTCCGCGTCGGCTTGCTTATTCAGCAATTTCAAAAATTCCAGATTTCTGGTGTTTTCAGGTTTCATGGTTAAGCTGTTACCTCCCCGGTTGAAGAAAGTTGCTGCCGTTCCTTTCTACGAGCAGCCCGCCGTTCGGCCTGTTCCTGCTTAATTCGTTCGCGTTCAGCCTGACGCGCCGCTCGTTTTTCGGCTGAATACTCGCCTTTATATTCCGGCGGCAACAGGTCGGCGATTTTACCCATAATAATATCGGTGGCCTCGTCCAAATCGGTGCGTTCGCCCGGCCCAGGTTGGGGCAAGCGGTACGGTTCGCCCACCGTGACCGTTACCGGGCGGCGACGCTTCCAGAAAGGTAGGCCATTCTTCCAGTCTTTTTCACGCGAAACCAACTGTGTACCAGCAATACCTACCGGTACAATCAGTGCATCGGCCTGAAGCGCAATCAGGGCCGCTCCTTTGTGGGCTTCCTGCAAGGCGTAATTATCGCTGCGGTGTCCTTCGGGAAAAATCATCAGCAACTTACCCCGTTTGAGCAAATCCACCGCATAATTAAGCGATTGCCGATCAGCCTTGCCCCGGTTGACCGGGAAAGCACCGATAAAGCGCACTAATCCGCCAACAAAGAAATACTCGAAAAATTCTACCTTTGCCATTGTATAAAACGAGCGCGGCAATAAATTATGAATTACCACCAAATCCCACTGGCTCAGATGATTGGAGGTCAGCATCACGCCGCCCTTGCGCGGCACTCGCCCCGGCCCTTTTACCCGAAAAATCGAGACCCACCACATCAGCACTCGCCCGACCACCAGGCACATAACAAAAATAATTTCATGCATGAAGTGCCAACCGAAAAGTTTTAGCATTTTGGATAATCTTGATAGACTTGACATAACTTTCAGTCTTTCAATTCTTTAAAGCGCTTAAAGCTGCCTTTATCTTTTCTAATACTTCTTGCTGGCTTAAATCGTCGGTATCAATTACCAGTGCGCCCGAAGGAATTACGAGTGGCGCGGCGGCACGAGAACTATCAATGCGGTCACGCTCTTCCAGGCCACGCCGGGCCGCTTCGGTAGTTTGGGTTTCTTGCTGACTACGGCGGCGGGCGCGGACGGCGGGCGAAGCGTCCAGATAAACTTTCAGGTTGGCATCGGGTAGGACTACGCTACCAATATCGCGCCCAATCATAATAATATTTCCCTGCTGGCGGGCCATCTCGCGCTGCCGGGCGACCAACTCCACTCGCACCTGCGGCACGGCGGCAATCGGCGAAACTAATTCTTCCACTTCACCAGAGCGCAAAAGCTGGCTCACATCTTCGCCTTCAACCAGCACGGTATATTGCCGCCCGTCGTGGGCTTCATCTGGCGTAGCATCCCGCGAAATAAAATCCAGATTGCGGGCGATGGCGGCTAGTGCGGCGGCATCATCGGACGGAACGCCCCGCCGTAGCGCCAACAAAGTTACGGCCCGGTACATTGCCCCGGTATCCAGATAGGGCATGTTTAAGTCCGTCGCTAACATTTGTCCGATAGTTGTTTTTCCTGCTCCTGCCGTGCCATCTATTGCAATCAGGAGTTTGCCATCACCCGCTACCAAAATAATCCTCCCTGGAATAGTTCAAAGTTCAAGATTTTTAGCCCCGTTTGTTTGTATTTGGTCTGCCGCGATTTGGGGCGGTTGGTTTAGGCTCAGTTCGAGATGGCGTTGTCCGACCTTGCGGCGGACGAGCAGCGTTTCTCGGTTCGCTCCGCACCGGGCTTTTGCTTCTAGGATTGGTCGGAGTAGTTTGCCTGAACGGAGCTTTTCCGTTGTTTGGTCTTTCCTGCCTCGCACCACCAACCGGGGCTTTGCCACTGCGGTCTCGTTCTCTCTCTTGATTACCGCCCGTCGCTGGCGCTCTTCCAGTGCGCGGTCTTTCCTGTCTATCGGTAGTTGCCGGCGCTTTCCCGGTGCGTGACCTTTCGGGTCTATCGGTAGTCGTTGGAGCTTTACCTGACCGTTGGCCCAGTCTTTCCTGTCTATCGGTAGCTGCCGGAGCTTTCCCGGTTCGTTGGCCCGGTCTTTCCTGTCTGCCACTTGCGGCTGGCGCTCTATCAGTGCGCGATGGATATTTTTCGCGGTCTACCCCGGCAGTCGGCGCTTTATCCGTGCGCTGTCGTGGTCTTTCTTGTCCGGCCTGATTCGGGTGTGGGGTTGTTTTAACAAAAGAACGCGGTCTGGCATTGCCCGGCCCGGTCTGGGTGCTGACTCGTTCACCGTTCGCCGACTGTAACATCGCCTTTACCTCGATTTTGCTTAAAGCACGGGTGCGGCCTTCGGCAAGGTCGCCCAGAGGTAACGGGCCAAAACGCACCCGCTTGAGTTCGATAACCGGGAAGCCAATCGCCCGCGCCATCAAGCGCACCTGCCGCTTTTTCCCCTCTTTGATTATAAAGCGCAACAGCGTATTCGAGCCTTCGTAACCGACCAACTCTACTCGCGCTGGTTTGGTCATCTGCTCTTCCTGCTCACCTGTTTCGGGGTTCTCCACTGGGATAGAGATACCCTTGCGCAAATCTTCCAGCTTTTTCATGGGTGGTCGCCCATCTACCAGGGCATAATATTCTTTTTCTACTCCGAAGCGCGGGTGGGTTAGGGCGTGGGCAAAAGCGCCATCGTTGGTTAATAATAGCAGCCCACTGGTATCGGCATCCAATCTACCTACGGGATAGAGCCGTTCTTCGCTTTCCACCAAATCCATAATTGTAGGGCGACCCTGCGGGTCGGTTACAGTCGAGAGATAACCTTCCGGCTTGTTCAAGGCGATATAAATCTTTTTCGGTGTACTGCTTAATTTTACTGCAACTGGGTGGTCGTCCACCAAAATTTTATCATGAGCCGGGTCTATTTTTGTCCCAAGCTGCGTCACAATTTTGCCATTAACCTTTACCCGCCCGGTAGCAATTAGTTCTTCGCAGGCTCGGCGGCTGGCAATTCCGGCGCGGGCCAGCGCTTTTTGCAGCCGTTCTTCGTTGTCTGTGTTATCTATCATAATCTTTTTCTTTAATTCTCCTGCTTCTATTATACCAGCCCTGACAGGTTGCACACAAACATCTTGGAACACCTCTAATTGCGTCTTGGAAAATTTTTTGCAAAAAATTTTCCAGGACGCAATTAGAGGTAAAGCTCAATTAAAACGAGGTACTTCATAAAGTACCTCGTTCAGCCTTCTAACAGGTTATAGCGTCCGCGAAAAGGACAAAATGAGTGACTAAGACGAGGGCGGGTTGGGATTTTGTACATCGGAAGCCATATTTGGTTCTTCGACACGCACAGTACTATCGGAATTTCCGCCCCCTCCGCCGACGTAAATACGGGCCGAGGGGTTTTGCGAGATTTGTTTGAGCGTTTCGGTCTGATGCCAGCGCAAAAGTTCTTCCTGGGTAAGATTGAGGGTTTGTTGTACCCTGGCCTGACTTTCGGCTTCTAATTGCTGAATTTTGGCTTGATTTAAGGCTTCTAGTTCGCGGATGCGGTTTTGCATTTCGGCTTTGCGAATCGAGACCAGGAAATCGCGAGTGTTGTCGTCAATTACTGGATTAGTCAGGTTAATGTCGGTCACTTCCACGCCGTATTGCAGCGTTCGCTCGTTAAGCTGCTTCTTAATAATAGCCGATACCTGCTTTAGTCCGTTGGTCTGGGTATTAAAAATATCTTTGCTCAAATCAACCATTGCCAGGCAATCCTGCATAACCGCTCTGGCTTCATTTTGGGTACGGGTCTGCCAGTTATCTACCCCATAAATCGCGTTATAAATATCGCGCTGACGCACTCGACCACGCCCCCAGTTAATAACCGGCTCGGCTTGCATCCGGCGGGCCTGGTCTGGCGCTACCTGCTGTGGGTAATAGTGAGCAATGCGATACTCTATTTGCATATCCAGCCCGATAGTAATAGCGTTACGCATCACCACCCGGTCAACGTGAATTAGTTCGCCGAATTCCTGAAGCGGTACTTCTTCGCGAATGCGGTCAGTTATTGGTATGAGAAAATGCCGACCAGGGTTAAGTACCCGTTGAAAGCGACCCTGCCGCTCAACTATCGCCACGTTTCCTTCCGGCACGATTTGGATACCGCGCATAAAGAAAGACACAATCCCGGCGATGATGGCAAATAAAATAATCACAAATATCAGAATCGGCACTATTTCCATAATTGGCCTGCTTTCCGCACTTTGGCTAAAACTAAAAAAGGCGAGGGTTTACATAATAAACCTTCGCCTTTATTCTAGCACACTTTTAATTTTCGCTCAAGAAGCGACGGTCACTTTCGTCCTCAAGTTCAAAAACTTCTTCATTCTCAATATCATAGCCGCCTACTAAAGTTGAACTATCTTTAGTCTCGCGGGTCAATTCTTTGTAGTTGCTTTCAACGAATGCGCCGTTTTCCATACTGACGCTGACTGTACCCTTGAGTATACTGCGGGCTTGAACCCAACCAAAGCTACCGGCGTTACTGACTCGTTCGCCAATTTTCGGCATATCTTTTTTCATCTCGTTGTACATCGGATGCTCGAAGCTGAGGCAACAGAGCAAGCGCCCGCATACGCCCGTAATTTTGGAAGGATTGAGCGGTAAATCCTGCTCTTTGGCGGTCTTGACCGAAACGGGCGGAAATTCGCTTTGCCAGGTAGAGCAGCATAAAGTTTTGCCACAACGGTCTACCCCGCCGACCATCTTGGCCTTATCGCGTACCCCAATCTGGCGTAGTTCGATGCGCGTCCGAAAGATGCTGGCTAAATCGCGCACCAGTTGGCGGAAATCTACCCGCGATTCGGCGGTAAAATAAAACGTCACCCGGCTACCATCGTGATTATATTCTCCATCCACCAATTTCATAGGCAAATCATAGACTTTAATTCGTTCGGCGCACTTGGTTACGGCATCTTTATTGCGTGCCTTTAGGCTGTGCATTCGGTTAATATCTTCGGGCGTGGCAATTCGCAAAACCGCACTAAGCGGCTCGGCAATGGCGCTAACTTCGATCAGGCGCGGTGGCAAAATTACCTGACCTGCTTCCGTCCCTTTGCCCGTATCCACCACCACCCATGTATCCGGCTCAAGCTCAAGTTCTTTTGCATCAAAGTAAAAAAGCTTTCCGGCGGGCTTAAAACGCACCGCGACAGTTCGCAATTTGCCTTCCTCGACTAGCATTTCTTTCTCCCCTGGTTATCTCGTCAGGGCTTTTCCTTACCCCGACCCAAGACTGAAACTCTTTCTAAAGTTTTCGGCTATACACCGTTTCAACCCCTTTAGACTCTACTCCTTCAGGAGTGACGTTATAAGCGGTAATAGTAATGTTATCTTTGTCCTTAATTTCTATTTCGGTACGCCAGCCCCATATTTGGTCGCCCGCTCTCCAACTGCCAAAAACCGAGAAACCTTTTTCCGTTCGGCTACCTTCTGAAAACATGATGAGTGTGCCAGTATGAAAACTATCTACCCAGGCACATTGAAATTTCCCAGCGTTAATATCATAGCCATAAATAGCTTTGCCCTCGAAAGGGCTATTATCCAGACTGCTTTGGTAATCATGTACTAAAAAGCTGCCACCTAGAATTAATTGCATAGTAGCTTGATTGGGAGCCTCGCCAGCGAGCTTATCCGGCTCAAACCAGGTACGGGTTGTCCCTTCCCATTGACCTACCAGTTGGCTAAACAAAGAATGTTCCCCACTAGCTTTGGATTTTTCTAATTGGTCATCACTCATAATTGTACCTCCTATATAAATTTAGTCAGGCACAGCTATGCCTGACCTGAGCATTATATTTTTGGTAGCTTGTTAATAAACAGGTCGCCCAGGGCCAATCGGGGTGTAACGTTCCCTTCCAGTTCGGCTGCCGCAAGCGTAATTCCCGAAAGCATTTCCTTAATTTGCAAAGCCGTTATTTTGGCGGCTTGCTTCTTTAGCTCGTCCAGTTTATCCACGTTGGTAGCATATTGGCTCAAATTGGTTCGCACCAGTGCCAAATCGCGCCACCAGCCCAGCCAGATATTGAGCATGGTTAACACGCCCGCTCGTTTATCGCCGCCGTCCTGCCATTTTTTAGTCAGTTCCTCGGCGAATTGCATCCGTTTTATTCGGTCTCCCGGCAAAAGCTCGGCCAGTTGCATCAG
>JBBQXW010000154.1:0-16110 GCA_038209275.1 Chloroflexia bacterium
TCCACCTTCCAGACTCAACTTGCTTAATTGCGCCCGATTGAATTCTTTGTTTTTAGGCTCGTAAATATAAACTTTTTCTTCAACCGACTTCGACAACATTCAAACGTTCCTCCGCTCCATTCCGCGTGGTGTTTGGCCTTTAGGCCAGCAATAATTGAAAAAATATATAAAGTTTTGACAAATGCCAAATTATCAAAAGCTAGATAGCCTGACGCACTTCCTGGTATAGTAGCTCCAGTTTATCTACCGTTCGCTCTACGTCAAAACGCTTGACCCGCCGGGCGGCATTTTCGAGTACCTGGGCGCGTGCTTCCGGGTCGGTCAGCGCTTCTAAAATGGCACTTGCCAGTGTTTCGACATTTCGGGCTGGCACCAGCCAGCCCGCCGGTATACTGCCCAGTTCTACCTCATCATCGTTTACGCCAGCCACTATCTCGGCTGGCCCGCCGCTATCGCTGGTGGTAATTAGCGGTACGCCCAGCGCCAAAGTCTCGGCACAGACAAACCCAAAAGGCTCCCACAGCGACGGCAGCACGGCGAGGGTTGCCTGGGCCACTAGGGGCAACAGCTGTTCCCGCGCCAAAAACCCGGTAAAAACAAGTTTCGCGACGTGTGGCCCGGCCCATTCTTCAATGTACTGTTTCATCGGTTTGCCATCCATCAGAAACCAATTATGTTCGCCAGCAAACACCACTTTTAAGGCTGGAAACTGCTTCCAGACCAGCGGCAACGCCTGGGCCAGATAGCGAATCCCCTTGCGCTCTTCCAGCCGACCAAAAAAAATTAAGTACGGCCCTTTAATTTTCAAATATGGTTCGGTTTGTCGAAACTGCTCCATCTCTCGCAAATCTATGCCATTGAAAATATGCCGTACCGAACCCGTCGGCAGCTTTGCCGCCTGCTCAATCCGGCGCGCCCAATAGACACTGGGGCAAACTAGCGCATGGCTACGTAATACTTGCTGGCGGGCCATGTAATAAAGCCCGGTTTTTCGTACATTTGAGAAATGCTCAAAGTTCAGACGGGTCAGGGTAGCGTGAGTTGCCAGCCGCGAAATCAAGCCATACTTTTTCTTTCCTAGCAGCGAAAGCAAAAATCCTTCCGCCTCGAAATCCACCAACTGCACTATCTCCGGCTGGATTTCCTGAACGGCTTGCCAGACCTGCCAGTTATGGCGCAAGTCATCGGTTAGTTTAGTGCGCCGTCGTGGTTCGCTAATTCGCTTGACGCATACCCCTCGGTCATCCAGCCAAATATCCTTTTCACCGCGTGTAATACTGATGACATATACTTTGTGACCGCGTTGCACCAGCGCCCGACTGATAGTTTGCACATAAGTAGCGATGCCACCAAAATGCGTTTCGGGCGGATATTCAGTACTAACCAAACAAATCCGCATAATTACCCTTTACTCAAAGCCAGATTTGCTACTATTGTTGCCGGGTTGTGCAGCCCTTCTCGTTGGGCGAAGTGGGCGGCATACTGTTCTACCTTGTAGTAGCCGCGCTTGCGACAATAGCGTAGCGCCCGCCACAAATTAATCGGGCCTAGCCAACTTCCCCAAATACGTATTAGCATTATCGAAAAAGGTATGCTACTTTTGCCACTCAAAACATATCGAAAACGTCGCCAATTATAGTACGGCAAATAACTCAACGCTTTTAACGCCCTCATATCTTTATTGTGTGTAGCAATGCGTACCAACCGCGCCGTATGCCCACACTCGAAATTTATCATCTGCCGCCGCAAACCCGCCATAGTAGTCCGATGTTTATGAAAAGCCCGCGCCTGCGGCTGGTAAATACTAACGTAGCCCGCCGCCAAAATACGGTAAAACTGGTAAATGTCCCCGCCACAACGTGCTGGTGCGCCCGATGAAAGTACCACATCAAAGGGGCCAATGCGCGGGTCGGCAAAAACTTTGTAACGGAACGCCGAACATGCCGTGTTGCCCAACCTGCCAAATTCGGGAAACACTCCTTTGCTTTTATAAAAATAGGCAAACCCGTAGGCAGTAGTCTCCATTGGTGGATTATTGGACACGTCAGGTTTTAGCTTTGGCCTGAAAAAATCTGTATCGAACCGTTGCCTTTCATAGCCCAGGTTTAAACCGCCCATCTCCTCAAATAACACTTGCGCCCGTGTGTTGAGTTGATAGGGCAGCACTAGCCCCATTACTGAAGTGACCTGTGGGTCGGCAAAGGGTGCTATCAGGTGGTCTAACCAGCCTTCCCCAACTCTTACGTCATCGTCAGTGCAAACTATAATATCGCCCCGCGCCGCCAAAATACCCGCATTGCGAGCGTAGAACTCACCGGCTCGTCTTTCTTCCACATAAATTACTTCGGGAAAACGAGCTACAACCGGGGCAGTCAAACCACTGGCCGGATTATTATCTACCACCACAATTTCGTGTAGCACCTGGGTTTTGTGATTGACTAAATAAGTTAGCGCCTCGATTAAATCAGCCGGGCGGTCTCTCGTCGGCACTACAATGGAGGCGGTCAGGTTGGGCGGCACGGATGGCAGAATTGGAGTATAGGGTATTTCTACTTCCTCTAGTCGAATACCAAGTTTGGTACAAAACAAAGCTTTGACCGTTTGCTCATCATATTTTTGCACTCCTAATGGACTAAAAAGAGCGCTTGATAGCACTAACCATGAACCAAAATCGGCTGGATAATTATATTCTTTGACTAAATTCGCTTTGTATGGATTCCAGATAGTAACATAGCCTTTTATCTGATTTTGCACACTGCAATAAAACCGCACTCCGTCATACTCAGCTAGACCTTCAGGCAGTTGAAGTGGCCCGCACAATTCTATTACTCTAACGGTGACTTGCATAATTGTTCACGTTTCTTAATCTGCAATTGCGCTTATGTTAGCTGAGAATTTACGTTCGCGCTGGCCTCTTTTAGTAAAAGTGGTTCGCGCCTTGCCATATGTTCGGCAAATTGCTCGGCCCTGTAATACCCCAATTTTTTCATTCGCCGCACCGAGCGGCGGAGATTGAACGGCCCAATCAAATTGCCCCAAATCTCCATCAAGAGCAAACTAAACGGTACATTGCTAAAGCCTTGCAAAGCTTGCTTCAATCGATTCCATTTATCGCGGGGCAGATAAGAATACAACATTTTGGCGGCGCGTTCGTCTTTATCCCGCTCAATAATTCGGGTTAACATAGCGGTATAGCCGCACTGGAAACTGGCAATCTGTTTGCGTAGCTTCGCCATAGTAGTACGGTGTTTATGAAAAGCACGAGTATCGGGCTGGTAGACCGTAGCATAACCTGCTGCCAGCGCCCGGTAAAAGTGATAAGTGTCACCCCCGCCGCGTGCTGGTGTCCCTGCACCTAGTGCCTCGTCAAACGGCCCGACGTGTGGGTCAGCAAAGATCGCATAGCGAAAAGCAGATGAAGCGGTATTACCAATTCGACCAATATCGGGCAAAATTTCCTGGTCAAAAAAGTTTTTATCGTAGTAACGATATTGGTAGCCAAAATTTAGCCCGCCCAATTGCTCGAAAAGCTCCTGCGAAGGAGTATTGAGTTCGTAAGGCAACACCAGTCCCATCACCGCTGCTATTTCCGGCCTCCAGAAAGGCTCAATTAAATAGTCCAACCAGCCTTCGCCCACCACAATGTCATCGTCGGTCATTATGACTACATCGCCTCGTGCTGCCAGCACTCCCGTGTTACGGGCATAGCCAACCCCGCGGCGCGATTCGGCTACATAAATCACTTCCGGGTAACGCGCCACCACCGGGGCAGTTAGTCCACTGGCTGGATTATTGTCCACCACGATAATTTCGTGCGTCACCCGCGTTTGATGCTTCATCAGCCGTTCCAGCGCACGGGCCAAATCTTTGGGTCGGTCTTTGGTCGGCAGCACAATCGAGGCGGAAAGCGGTGGCAAAGGCTTGGGCGGCGGCGGGATGTAACTTTCGTCCAGGTCTTCGATACGAAGGCCGATTTTGTCGCACAGCATTTTTTTTAGTTTACTTTGCTCAAGTTGTTGTACCGTAATCGGGCTAAACAGTGCATTTGAAAGTAGTAGCCACGCGCCAAAATCGTCGGGATAGCGAAAGTTCTTTCTGGCAAGTGCTTTGTGACTATTCCAAATGGTCGTGTAGCCCTTGATTTGCCCGCAGATGCTATAGTAAAGCCGTACTCCGTCGTAATCCTGCAATCCAGTTGGAAGGTGGAGTGGCCCGCATAGTTCTAATATTCTAACCGTGACCTGCATACCCGCCCTTTTGTAGACCCCTCGTTAGCCGCCTCAAGACCATCCGGCGCAAAGTTGCTTTAGCTTGCGGGTTGGTCTTAAATTTCTCCCAGATAGTCTTACGATAGTTTGGATTCCAGCGCCAGACCGAAGCCAGAAATTCGGCCCGCTCCCGGTTTTCTTGCTCGATTTGCTGGTTGGCCTCATCCCACTCGCGCGGGTAGCGCTCCCAGACCAGCGCCTTCGGTTCGTAACCCACCATATAGCCCAACTTGAGCGATTGATAATAAAGCATTAGCATTTCTTTGAGGCCAAAATCGAGTGCAAACAAATCATTGTTGCACTGTTCTAGCAAAAAGCTACGACGGAACGAAGCGTTGAGCGGCAGTCCAAAATTTTCGGGCGGTAGCTCATAAACCTGACCATAATTATAGTAGCGCACAAACCAGTAGGGGTGTTTGGCCCGCCACTCAAAATCTATCTGGGCCTCGGTTTCCAGTTCCAACGGAAAGAGCGAACCAGTAATTCCGGCTATTTTGGGATTATCGGCAGTAGCATCGGAGATGGCGCGTAGCCAGCCTTTGTCTGGTTTGCCCTGTGGCCCGGTAAAAGAAATAACCTCGCCTTGTGCTTCTTCAACTGTCCGATAAAAGACGTTCGCGCCTGATACCAACTGCGCCCGAACTTTCTTTGCCATATCGGGTAAGCCAGCCGGTATTGTGCCGTTGCAGGCAATTATAATTTCAAAATTAGGATGGTCTTGCGCATGGATGGCTTCCAGACACTCCCAGATCGGCTTCAGGTTCTTGACCTCTTTGTGATAGGGTAGCCAGACCACTGCGGTTGCCAGAGAGTAGTCGCGTGGCGCTACTGGCTCGGCGAAGGCGGCAGAAATGAGTTGTTCGCCTGCCTGCACGCCCCGCCCGGTATCGAGCAAGTGGCGCAAGCTCTGTTCATAAAGCGGCCAGGAATGGTCGCGCAAAATTATTTCACCAACCTGCCGGGCCGAAAAAGGCAAATGCTCGTTCTCAATTTTAATCCAGCCTAATGGTTCACCGTGTAGCCTCACCAATGCTTTTACATGGCTGCATTGATAATCCAGCCTTCGGAGTGGCTTTAATGGTTTGGATAGTTCGATTTCGGTGACTTTTATTGCCATATCCACGCCTCAATTGCTTTTCTGGTGAGGATTAGAAATTTCTGCAAGAATCTCTAAATCTCTCAAAATACAAAAAAATAGAAGAATTTTAGGTCAGACCGTGCCATTTATGGGGAGGATGAAAGATGCCAGTTCCCGGTACTGCCCCAACTACCTCGAAAGGGGCTTTTTGACCCTGGAAGTCAAAGGCAGTATCCCAGCTTTTGTCAAAAATGCTGATGCCGAGCCAGTACGAACCACGCATAAGCGGCAAGGCACTGTAGGTCAGTGAAATTGTGCCTGCTCCTTCCACTGCTTCTACAAAAACGCCATCCGCTTCGGTTGACGATTCGTAACATTTCAGGCCATCTTCGCGGAAAATACCAATCATAAAAATCGGATGCTCAATGCGGCGGTGCGCGAAATAACTTACCTCTACGTTTAGCGGTTCGCCTGAAGTAAGGGTATCTACCTCCGAGCCGAATTCATTGCTGATTTTTACCTCGCTAATTTCAATTTCGTGGTTGCCGACCAGCATTTCGGCGGGATGAGCCGCTTCTTCGGCTTCGACTACCGGCGCAGCTTCTTCGCTTTCCGAGCGGTTTGTACCAGGAGAGGCCACTACCCGCGTAAAAGCCCGGTCTTTGTAGCGCTTCACTACTTCCAGGGCTGGCCCGTGTAGCTTAACCACCCCGTTTTCCAGCCACAGCACTTCGTCGCAAAGTTCTTGCACTTGCTCCATTATGTGCGACACAATTACGATGCTGGTTCCGGCTTCTTTTAATTCGCGTAGCCGTTTGATACACTTTTTCTGGAAGCGTATATCACCCACCGTCAAGGCTTCGTCCACGATTAGCAAATTTGCCTCGTAACTGATGGTCGTGGCAAAGGCCAGCCGCAAAAACATGCCGGAAGAATAGGTGCGAAGCGGCGTATCAATTACCGCTTCCAGTTCGGAAAATTCAATAATTTCGTCAATCCGAGTGCCTATCTCCTGGCGGGTTAGTCCGGCGACCAGTCCACCGATGTAAATATTCTCGCGCCCGGTCAAATCGGAGTGAAAGCCTGTACCAAGTTCCAGCAGTGAGGCCAGTTGCCCCCGCACCATTACTCTACCCTTAGTTGGGCGACCTAATCCACTCAGCAGCCGCAGCAGAGTGCTTTTTCCTGCGCCATTGTTGCCGATAATGCCCAGCGTGCGACCCTGTTCAAGCTGGAAACTAACTCCCTGTAAGGCCCAGACCAGTTCCGATTTGCGGGCGCTACGGAAGCCGCTCAAAACCGATTCTTTGAGGCTGCGGTGTTTTTCCTGCGTCACATAGTAACGCTTCCATAAATCTTCAACTTCAATTAAGTTTTTGGTGGCGGTAACGCTATTACTACTCACGGTTGACTATAACTCCTCGACAAAGCTATGTTTGACGTTGCGAAAGAAAATAAAACCGATTGCCCCGATTGCCAAAGCTAGAAAACTGACCCACAATAACGCCAGAAAATCGGGCGCGCTGCCACCTAGCGTAATCTGGCGATAGGCCGCGACCAGTTGGGCCATCGGGTTAATATCAAAAATCCAGGCAAATTCTTTGGGTACGCCATCGCTTTTGTAGAAAATCGGCGTAATATAAAACCAGAGCAAAATTGCAACTGTCACGAGGTGTTCGGTGTCGCGGAAATAGACATTCAGGGCGGCTACCAGCAAACCGAGGCCGGTAGTCAAAATGAATTGTAGGAGCATTATCAGGGGAAGAAAAAGGAGCGACCAGTTTAAACCGATATTATCTACCAGTAGTAGGCCAATCAAAATTGGCAGGGTAATCAAATAGTTGACCAGGTTTGTGCCAACGTTGATTAATACCAATGTTTCGGTAGCAAAATGGGGCTTGCGCACTAAATCGGCATTATTCATAATGACATTGTTTGAGGCCAAAATAGAGGCACCAAACCAGTTCCAGGCAATCAGACCACAAAATACATAGGCTGGATAATTTGCCACGCCCAGTGGCACCACTTTTTGAAAGACGAAGCTCAAAATGACCAGCATTAGCAATGGATTGACCAGCGACCAAAGTATCCCCAATATTGAACGGCGGTAGCGCAACTGTACATCCCGCAACACTAGCGTGCTGATTAAATCCCAGTAATAACGCCAGACTCGTCCCCGGTTTTTCGCTTTGAGCGGGGGAGTAGTATCGGCGGGCTGTTCTTGTTCTTGCCGTTCGATTAGACCTGTGTTCACTTACTAAACCTCTTGAATAATTGGTTGATAGTATTCAATAACTTTAACTGTGACTTAAAATGCGATCCTGCCAAAATTCGGTGTGTGCTTGATTAACAGGCTTTTGAAGGCCAAAGAAAAGTATTTTAATCCTGCTAAGGTTACAATACCTTAACATAGTCGGCTTAACTTTAGCAAAGCCACCGTCATTTGTCAATAAGAAATCTGTAACATCTGTGCGACGATTTTGAGGGGAGTGATGAGTGATGAGTAGAACAATTTGGTCAGGTGACGGAGCAACATCTTACAATCACGGTTTCTGTATGACATTGCTCCGCCAATGGATTTACTCATCATTCATCACTTCTTTAGCTAAATTGCCTATTGACAGACCTGATTTTATGAGCTATAATTAGTGTAGAAATCACACGAAGTATAGAAAGAGGTATAATATGACGGTAGAAACTATCCGAACTAATCTGCGCGAAACTGGCCCGGCTTTTCTAGGTTTTTTGGATAACTGGCTAGAGCAACTACCCATCCGCAACTTTACGGAAATAACCAGGGGTGATGCACCCGAAAAGGTGGCGGTATTCTCGGTAGATTTAATTAATGGCTTTTGCTACGAGGGAGCGCTATCTTCGCCCAGGGTGGCGGCAGTGGTTGAACCGGCCCGCGTTATTTTCCAAAAGGCTCATGCGTTGGGCGTGAGTGAATTTATGCTGGTGCAGGATTGTCATACCGCCGAAGCGGGCGAGTTTGCCGAGTTTCCGCAACATTGTCTGGCTGGGACGGTTGAGGCAGCGCCAGTGGCGGCACTGGCGAATTTGCCTTTTGCCCGCAGCTTTACTACCTTGACCAAAAACTCGCTCAGTGCGGCGGTTAATACTGGCCTGGAAGAATGGCTACAGGCCCGTCCACAACTTGATACTTTCGTTATAGTAGGCGATTGCACCGATTTGTGCGTCTATCAGCTTGCGATGTACTTGAAAATGCGGGCTAACAGTATGGGTCAGCCTCAGCGCGTAATCGTTCCGGCTAACGTAGTGGATACCTATGATTTGCCCCTCGACGGCATGGGCAACCATCCCGGCGATTTCTTCCACGCCACCTTTCTTTATCACATGGCTCTCAACGGCGTAGAAGTGGTGAAGGGATTAGAGTAGTGAGTGATGTACCCCGTCGGGTGGGCGATGCAGCCAGTGATAAGTAAAATCCATTGGCGGAGCAATGTCATACAGCATCGGGAAGCGCCGAAAACAGTAGAACAGTTTTGGTAGGGGCGAATCGCATACGCCATTAAACACTATATCAGGTCAAGAGGGCGTATGCGATTCGCCCCTACCAAAACTACCTGTGCTACCATAAGCACTCCTCGGTATCGAGGAATTTCTTGTAGGACATTGCTCCGCCAATGGATTTTACTCATCACTCATCACTCAAATTATCAAAGCGAAGCTGATAGTAGTGGGGTTTTGGGCCGAACCAGAAGTGGTAGAGTGGTACTTCGGTAAGGACAACGACGGGCATTCCGGCAAGTAATTCATTAGGCTTCAGGTCGTAGGCGGCGGAGAGCAAAACCAGTTCGGGGCGACGACCATACTTGAGCGAAAAGCGAAACGCTCCGGCTTTCACGGTTTCGGCTAACGGGCGCGGCGCATCATCATAGTAATAGAAAAAGCGCCGCCCATCGGTGACATCGTGAATTTCGGCATCCGGCCCGGTAATCGCCAAGTCCCTGATTTGTAAGTCTTCCGGGTTTTTGGTCGAGGTCTGCTTCGCCCTGCTCATACTTCCTGCTTTTGAGAACTATTCTAAATTTTTAAACCAGATTTGGACGAGTACGACGAGTACAATGAAAGCGATTTGATAGGACGAGATTCCTCGCCCTTTGAAGACCGTGCTAAAGTACGAAGGGCGAGAAGACCTCGCCCCTACCTAAACAAAAATAATTACTGACCGCGCACCGAGTACAAAGTCTGACGATTGTACAGCCCGACAAAGTAGACGTTGCTGCCAAAGCCAAAAATATCGGCGGCATCGGCACTATCGCGCCGGAAGATGGGCCGCACCTCCGACCAGTTTGCCCCGCCGTCGGTGGATACCATGTAATACCCGCCGCTCCGGTTTGAAACATTGGGGTTATCCAGACTGAAGCCAATCCAGATAGACCCGTTGCTGGTAGTAGTGATACGCGAGGTTTTGAACGTGCCGTACCCCTGCGAAGTATTGGATATATTATCGCGACGGGGTTGCCACTTTTTAGTCGCGGCATCGTAACGCGCAAAACCAATCCCAGCCGAATTGTTGCCCGGCGAAATCCAGGTCGCGTACAAATCGCCGTTGGCTGCAACTGCCAGCGAACCGGGCGGGCTGTTCCACGAGCCATTGTACTGCGTAATATTATAAGGCGGAGTCCAGGTATCGCCAAATCTGCTCGTACTGAAGAGTTCGTTCTCTTGTACCTTGCGCGTCCAGGTAATATGCAGATTGCCCTGAGCATCGCCAACAATACGGGCGTTGGTAGCAGTGCCGTTATTGGCGACGACCACGTAGCGACTGCCCCAGGTTTTGCCTTCATCCGACGATTCGTAGAGAACCAGATTGCCGGGGTTTTCTTCATGCAACAGATAAAGCCGCTTATTCGTCGGGTTAAAATAGATAGCGGCCAGGCCACAGGCAATGTTATTGTTTAGCTCCTTGCCCATGTTGCGGAGCCAATCCTGCTTTGAGCCAGCGTTGATGCGGGCATAGTGAGTTTGTAGCCCCACATCAGTTCCTTCTTGCCAGACGACGTGCAAATTGCCACTGCTATCGAAGGTGGCATCTACTTTTTCGCCGCTACTGCCCGGCTTGAGGTTCAGTACATTTTTGAAATCGCTGCCTGAGCTACTGGCGAAAATACCGCCCTGGCCTTTGTTTTCACCGGCAATCCAGATTTCACCGTCAGTCGGGCGTATCCGAATAATCGGCTTGGCAACCGACTGAGCCTCGCGGGGACTGCTCCATTGGGCGGGGGCGGGCGTACCGGGGATGGCGGTAGTTGGGGCAGGAGTTGGAGTGGGAGGCACGGCGGTTGGGGTCGGGGTTGGCGTAGGGGCGGGCTGAGTGTAGCGCCATTTGTAGTAGTGCTGCCCGACATTGCCCATCTCGACCCGGAAGGCTTCGTCATTGGAGGGAGTATAGGTCAGCACCCGGCGCTGGAACATTTGCACCAGCACATCCTTCTCCTGTCCGCCCACTACCGCCCGACTCCAGTAAGCTTCGGTCAGTGGATACCCGGCGGCGACTTCCCATTCCAATATCAGGCCGTTGCTCAAGCTGCCGTTCAGGTAAACCGACCCTTGCTTGTTCAAAAAGCTCCAAAAGACGTTAGGGATATTGTGGCCCAGGTTATTATCATAGTAGGCAAAGGTTACGCCGTACCCGGCAGTAGCAGGATTCTGTCCGGCTACCCCATCTTTGGAGAGGGTCAGGTTAGCCGCCTGCCCGGTCTGGTTAGGGGCGCGGTTGTTGCCATCCAGCGAGGCGACGGGCTTAAAGCTGGCGTAGGTCAGGGCTACCGTGTTGCCTTCGGGGTCGCCCGCCACTGGGATAATTGCCGGGCCAGTTTCGCTGGGCGCAAAAGTACTGTCGCCTGTCTGTGCCTGTCCTTTAATCATATCTGTCACCAATAGGCCGTTGGTGACGTAAAATTTATCGGTGCGGGCGGCGTTGGGGTTATTTATTTCCATGCGGGCTTTATCGAAGTATTGAACTAACCGCTTGTTGTTGGGCGATTCGGCGTAAGCCTCGATTTTGCCTTCGCTAAAAGCTGGCCCCCAGACCCACGAACGCCCGCCCGCGCTGCCATCCTGTACGGGTTTATCGGCGCGCTGCCACTGCACCAAAAAGGCAGGGTCGGCAAAATCGAAGGCTTTGGTACTGGCAGGCGTAGCCGACAAGAGCAAGCCTCCCAGCATTAAAGTAATAATCACAAAAGGCAAGGCTACTAACCCCATAGCCTTGCGCGATACTAAATCTTTCCTCCTGAACATGGAAGCTTCCTCTTCTGTTTTAACTTATATGCTAAAATCCAAACTGTACAGTTTGGATTTTAGCATACATTTAGTACAAATTTAACCCAAATTACTGGCTGCGGTAGGCCAGAAAAGTCTGGCGTGAGTAAACGCCAACAAAGTAGACTGTACCACCGTAGCTGTAGATACTACTCGCATCGGCGTTATCGCGCAGGAAAATAGTACCTGTGCCACTCCAACTAGCGCCGTTATCGGCAGAAACGATGTAGTAGGCACCGCTTCGGTTGCCGACGTTGGGATTATCCACGCTAAAGCCAATCCAGATTTTACCATTACTGCTAACAGTGATGCCCACCGTTTTGAAGGTGCCAAATCCGGGGCTGGTACTCGAAACATTGTCGCGCCGCGCACTCCATTGCCCCGCCGCCGCATCGTAGCGGGCAAAGCCTACCGAGGCGGTATTATTACCCGGCGCAATCCAGGCCAGATACAAATCGCCGTTAGCATCCACACTCAGCGACGGGCCGGGCGTGTTCCACGAGCCATTGTAGCGGGTAACATTATAAGGGTTAGTCCAGTTTCCGCCAATTCGGGAAGCGGCGAAAATCTCGGATGCGCCGCTTATTTTGTTCCAGACCACGTGCAGATTACCTTTAGCATCGGCAACGACGCGGGGATGGGTGGCTGTACCGTTGCCTGCCGCAATAACCGTGCGGTTAGTCCAGGTCGCGCCAGCATCCGCCGATTCGTATAGCACTACGTTCCCTGGATTTTCTTCCTGTATAAAGTAAAGCCGTTTGTTGACCGAACTATAGAACGCATCCGGGAAGCCCGAAGCGGTATTTGCCAGTTCGGTTCCCAGATTACGTTTCCAGGCTTGCTGCCCGTTGGCATTAACACGAGCATAGAAAACCTGCAAGCCGATATTGGGAACGCCTTCTTGCCAGAAGACGTGCAAATTGCCACTTTCGTCAAATTCGGCCTGGACATTCTCGCCGCCACTGCCCGGCGCAAGGTTTAGGACGGAAGCATAATTGCTCGCCGAACTGCTGGCAAAAATTCCAGCACTTCCTTTGTTATGGCCTACCACCCAAACCTGTCCATCTAGCGGGTTTACTTTCACTACTGGTCGGGCCACAGTTTGAGTTGAGAGCGGGCCATTCCAGCTACCACCAGGAATAACCACGGGGGGCGGCGCAGTCGTGGCGGGGACGACGGGCAGCGTTGCTGTAGCAGTGGGAGCGACGGTAGTCGCGGGTTTGGTAGTTGCCGGTACGGTAGTTGTAGTGGGTACAGGCGTAGTTGAGCTAGTTGGAGCTGCCGTCGTGGTAGTAATTGGCTGTACCGTTGGCGTGGTAGCAGTCGTCGGCGATGGCGTAGCCGACGACTGCTTATCGTAGCGCCACTTGTAGTAGTGCTGCCCGACGTTGCCCATCTCGACCCGCCACTGTGGGGCATTGGAGGGAGTATAGGTCAGCATCCGGCGCTGGAACATCTGCACCAGCACATCCTTTTCCTGCCCGCTCACAATCGCCCGACTCCAGTAAGCTTCGGTTAGCGGCAAGCCTACCGCCACCTGCCATTCCAGTATCAGGCCGTTATGCATGGAGTTATCACTGTAAATCTGGCCCGGCTGGTTCAGGTAAGTCCAGAAAACATCGGGAATATTGTGGCCCAATGTTTCCTCGTAATAGGCATTTTTGACCTTGTAATCCGCCGCGCCGGGGTTCTGGTCTGCCGAACCATCCTTTGCCAGCGTTTTGGTGGCGGCTTGTCCGGTCTGGTCAGGCGTGCGGTTGCCGCCGTTAATCGAGGCGACTGATTTAAAGCTGGCGTAGGTCAGTGCTACGCCGTTGCCGGGGTCGCCCGCGACCTGAATTTCAGACGCGCCTGCCGGATTCGGCTTAAAATCCTTCTCGCCAACCTGAAGCTGTCCGCTAATCATGTCTGTCACCAGCAGACCGTTGGTGACGAAATATTTGTCGCTACGGGCCGCGTTTGGATTATTTATCTCCATGCGGGCCTTATCAAAATACTGTACCAGGCGTTGACCGCCCGGCGTTTCGGTGTATGCTTCCTGTTTGCCTTCGCTAAAGGCTGGCCCCCAGACCCACGAGCGGAGGGTTGAGCCATCTTCGACCAGCTTGTCGGGGCGCTGCCATTGGGCTTTGAAAGCGGTATCGGCAAAATCAAAGGCTTTAGCTTGCGTCTCGGTTGCCGGAATGAGCGAGAGAGTTAATCCTCCCAAAATCATAGTACATAGCACGAAAGGCAAAGCCACCAACCAGGCCGCTTTGCGCGAAAAATGATTTGCTCGCCAGAGCATTAAGAAAGTCCCCTTTCTGGAACGCAAATATATCTTTTTAAATTTTCGTCAATCCCAGGTGAAAGCCTGGGAAATACTTAGTTTTAGATTTTTTTTTGCAAAAAAAATCTAAAACTAAGTAAAAACGAAACTTCTTTAGCATTTGGAAGTTTTTTTGACAAAAAAACTTCCAAATGCTAAAGACAAAAAATATCTGCGTTCAAACGAACGGTTAAACCAGAGATGGGGTTTAGAGTTTTCCTGAATTAGAGCAGAGCAGATTAAAGGTTAACTGATAGGTAAACCAAAATTTGAATGTTCTCTGGGCCGACACCTGTCGGCATAATGGTATTGGTGATACTTTTTAAGAAACTGCCGGGGCTACATTTCCCCTTGGCTATTATAACGTATGGCACTAACGATTGTTGCGGCTTTGTTGCAACTTCAGATGGTACTTTCTGCCCTGTTTTTATTGGGGAAATCCATTGGCGGAGCAATGTCCTACAATAGCTGCTTTTGTTAACGTCCTGTTTTTATTCGCTAACCTTCACCTCACTCTACCCTTAATTCAGGTATAATGAAGTTGAAGAATTTTTATATTCAGGACTTTTATTTAAATTGGTAGATTAAAGCCCGAAAAATTTTAATTTTAGCTTTGGGAAATCTTTTGCAAAAGATTTCCCAAAGTTAAACATCAGGAGCAGAACCGAAAAATGACTGAAACTCAGAAACCTAAAAATAATCCGTATTTCAAATCGGGTGAAGCCGCGCCGGATGCGATTTTGCTGGACGAAAGCGGTAAAAAAGTAAATCTGGCGACTTACTGGCAACAGCAGCCGACCTTGTTAGTCTTCTTGCGACACTTTGGCTGACCGTTTTGCCGCGCTTATCTGTCGCAGTTGCGGCAGCAGTATCCCCAGCTTCAAAAATTGGGCGTGCAGGTGGTGGCGGTTGGCATGGGCAATCCTTCCGAAGCCAATAGTTTCAAGCGTTCACGCAATATCCCGTTTCCTTTACTCAGCGATACCGGGCAGGGCGTTTACAAAACCTATGGTTTGACTCATATTAATCCGGCGGCTGAACTGCGTGCTGGTTCAATGCAGGCGCTTTTCAGCGAGACTGTGCATGGCAATTTTGCCGGTATACCCGTCGGTGATGTCACTCAATTGGGCGGCACGTTTTTGGTGGACAAACAGGGTATCACCCGTTACGCCCACCGTGACCGTAGCACCAACGGCTACCCTGCCATGCGCGACTTGCTCACCATTGTGAAGCAAGCCCAGACTGTCTGAGAGAAATTTTTTAACCACCGATGAACATCCACCCTACGGGCGTAAACACAGATGAATTAAGAATTAGAGTAGGGTTGGGTGCGTCAGTTTTTGTGCCAGAACCAAAGAAGACCCGACCATAAATGGTCGGGCTAAAAAGAAAGAGACTACCCGTTTTTAGCCCGACCATTTATGGTCGGGTCCTGCAACAAATTGACGCATCCCCACTAGAATTCTTCAGTTTTCTCTACCAATCAAATTTAAAAAAATCTGTGTTTACGCCCGTAGGGTGAATGTTCATCTATGGTTTCTTTTCTTAAAGTCAGTTTCGGCGGGAAAGCTTGTCAGTAAAGCCAAAATGTGGTTTACTAATAGCAAGGGACTTCACAGTATTGTTTTAGCAAACGACGTGGGTTGAAGGTGAAGGAGAGGGCTATATGTATATAACTATTAAAGAAGGTCAGGAAGTCGGGCGGTTTTTCAAGTTGCGCGAAGGAAATACGATTGTTGGGCGCAATCCCAGTTGTCAGGTAGCCTTGCCAGACGATGTTTCGGTTTCCCGCGAACATTTGCGCTTTACCTGCAAATCGGACGGTACTTGCAGTGTTACCGACCTGAAATCCACCAACGGTAGCTTTTTAGATGGACGGCGGATGTTGCCGGATGTCCCGGTTTATATTCAGCCGGGTACGCTAATTAAAGCTGGCGAGACCGTTTTTGAGGTGGTGCTTGAGCTTAATGTGAACCGAGGGCCGCGCTTGCCCCGCCCCGTGCCAGCCGAAAACTTTGATCTGGAAACGATGGAGCGCCGTTCGCAAGACACTGACAAGGCTAAAGCCGAGCGCGCTGCCCGCCTCGCTACCGCCAACCTGAACGAACCAAACGACGGCCAAAAAAAGTAAAATGCCTCTGACCACTTCCGCCAACCTCGAACGG
>JBBQXW010000155.1:0-16084 GCA_038209275.1 Chloroflexia bacterium
ATTATAGGCAACCCGCCCTATGTAGAATATAGCAAAGTCAAAAGTGCTTACACTATTAAGGGTTATAGTACATTAGATTGTGGTAATATTTATGCTATGGTACTAGAAAGATCATTACAGCTAAATAATGGTTATTCTAGCCTTATAGTCCCAATTTCTGCTATTTGTACTGATCGTACAACCTCACTTCAAACTTTATTACAAAAAGTATCTATTCGATGGTACTCGGCATTTGATGTATTCCCTTCGCGTATTTTTGAGGGTGCAGCACAGCGTTTAGCAATAATTATTTTAGCTAAAAATAATGTTAGGCTAAATTCTGCCTTCCCGATTTTATATACTTCGAGATATTACCGATGGTATCAAGAAGAACGTTCAACACTTACTACAACTATTAATTATGTAGATACGACCCGCTTTGACAGGATTGCTTGGACTCCTCGTGCAGAGAATGAATTTGCTATAAAGATTTTAAAAAAATTATCTGAGCGAGAATTTCAATATTTCATGGTTAAGTCTGGTGGCAGCCTTTTGTATGTACATAGAATTATCAACAATTTTATAAAGGCAATTAATTTTACACCTTATTTCAAAAAAGCATCAGGAGAAATCACTGTTTCTGATGATTTTAAGGAAGTCTACGTTACAAAAGAGTTTAGCTTGCCAGCTATGGCAATGCTAAATTCTTCATTGTTCTTCTGGTATTGGCGATGTCATGGAGATGGTTTTCATTGTGGTTATCGTGATATAGAAAAATTTCCTTTAGATTTCAATTTGCTATCTAGTCAACATTGTAATCAGTTAACTCAATTAGCAAAAAAGCTAGGGGAGAATTTGAATAAGCATTCTGAAGTTCGTGTACGGAACCAGGTTAAAACAGGCAGGGTTGAATTACAAACGTTTTTTGTTGGAGCCTCAAAGCCGATAATAGATGATATAGATCGAGTACTGGCGCAGCACTACGGCTTCACAGACGAGGAACTGGATTTCATCATCAACTACGACATCAAGTACCGCATGGGCCGGGATAGCGGGGAAGGAGAAGAATAAGTGACAACAGAATTAACTGATGGTATAAGTTTTGATAATTTTCGCGAAGAATGGCTGGACGAGATTCGGGCAGGTCAACCTTCTACTACTCAATTAGGACATCGTTTTGCTCATAAACTAATTATGAACTGGCTGGATATTGGAGACGATACTTCTGATGATTTGGTGTACTGTGATGGTGCAGGCGACGGAGGGATTGACCTAGCCTATCTTTATCGTGGTGATAGCAATGCCGGCGAAAGCGAAGAAGATGGTCATACCTGGTATTTAGTTCAGAGCAAATACGGGAGTGCCTTCCAGGGTAGCGATACCATTTTAAGAGAAGCACAGAAAGTTATTGATACTTTGGATGGTCAACGCCCTAGATTATCCTCCCTGGCTGACGGTCTGCGAGAGAAATTAACCTATTTTCGTAAAAATGCTTCATCACGAGATAGAATTGTACTGGTTTTTGCTAACGAAGCACCTCTGAACGCTGAACAAAAACGTACTCTCAATGATGTATTAGCAATGGGACGTAATCGCTTAGGGCAACTTTTCGATGTAGATGCTGTTTCGATTGCTACTATTTACCAACGAATTCAAGAAGCTGCTTCTAATGAGATTCGGCTTACTGTACCTGTTGAAGCTAATATGGTAGGTTCTGGTCAAGAGCTATTAGTGGGTTCAATTTCTCTACTGAGCTTATACAAATTTATGCGAACCTATCGCGATAATACTCATGATCTTGATCAACTATATGAGAAAAACGTTCGGCGCTTCTTAGGTATTCGGCGTAAAGTTAATAAAGCAATGCAGTACACGTTGGAAAATAATCCAGAGCAGTTTGGCTTATTTAATAATGGCATCACTATTGTGGTGTCGGATTTCCAAAAGGGCGAGAATGACTTTTTGGAACTAACTGAACCATTTGTGGTTAATGGCTGTCAAACCACACGCACAATCTGGGAGGTTTTTAGCCGCCGATTGGACTCTGGTGGTACAGGTAGCGATGCTCGTCTGCAAACCTGGAAAGAACGCGCTCAACAAGGTGTGGTCGTAGCTAAAATTGTTAAAGTAGGCACGAACGGCGACCAGCTACAGCAAGAAATTACCCGTTACACTAATAGTCAGAACGCCGTGAGTGAGAAAGATTTTCTGGCCCTTACTTCCGATTTTAAGGGTTGGGCCGACCAGATGCGGAAAAAATATCATATTTTCATGGAAACTCAGCGAGGTGAGTGGGACTCACGGCGAGCATTACAAAGGCAGAATCCTTCTTTAGAACAGTTCACTGCCTATGCAAATGCTTTTGACTTACTCAAAGTTTATGGTTCGGGCTGGATGCAGGAAGCTGGTAATGCTTTTGGGCGCAATAACGCCTTTTTGCCTAAAGGGGTGGTATTTGAAGCTATTTTCAATAATTCTGCTCAACCAATTAAGTTTGGTCTGGATGACTTATATGCCGCTTATCAGCTTCAGCAAGCCGCCGATAGTTACCAATTTGGGCGCACCGCTACTAAAAATAGCCGTCGTCAGACTCGGTTTCTCTATTACCAGACCGTCATTGCCTTATTGAAGGATGTGATGCTGCGAGAAGGCTTACCCACTGACAACCATGAGATTAGTCAGGCTTTGCTGGAATTATTCAAGGCCAATAATCAAGATGGCCTTAAAGAACTACTGGATACGGCTATTCAGGTGATAGACGAATATTTGACGGAAGGTAAAGAGAATGCTGTCTTTTTAGAACCAGCTTTTAGAGACCGCTATAACAACGACCTAAACAGCTTCTTAAAATGGGAACAGCTAGGCAAGAGCCAAACTTCGACTCCTATGCTACTGACATTGTTGTCGGACTATCAGAGGTTGATGGATCGAGGCCGTCCGCCTACTGCCCGCGAGCTGATCGCCAAAGCTATCAGACCCTAAGAGGAATAATCTATTGGCAGAGCAATGTCCCACAAGACCGGGCAACTCTGTAGGATATTGCTCCGCCAATAGACCATTTCACTTAAGCGGAAAACAGAAACAGGAATTCAGTAAGAATGAACCCATATTTCAATCACTACAGTTTACTTCTGGCAGGGTCGTCTGCGTGGGGTATAGATAAACCCTTTACCTGGCTGGTCATTTTAATGATAGCTGGCGCACTATTACTGATTATTGTGTGCGGTATCTTAATCCTGACCCGTAAAAGCAGAGCTAAAAAAACCGGCCCGGTTAATTATTATCAGAACAGTGCGTCAGGACATAACTTTGGTACTACACCTCCTGGCGGGTCTACCTGGGGAACTATTGCATCGCCTCTTTTACGAAATCAGCAGGAATTTGACATAGCTTTCAACCGGGCAATATATCTGGCGCAGGGTGGATACAAGCAGGAAGCCTACCAGCTATTCAAATCTTTAGAACCTGGTCGCAGTCAGGACATAAATTTGCTGCTCTGGATCGCTTTCACCACTGTCTACCCTGCTGAAGCCCACCAATCTATTGCTACCGCCGCCACAATAGCACCCAGTAATCCAGACGTAGTGCAGGCTCAAACCTGGGTCAAAAGCACCCTTTCCAAAACATGAGGCTGATTTATCTCATCATCAAACTACAAAATCTAGTAATGTATAACTAAGATAGTGAGTAAAGAATAATGAGCGAAATAGCGGGTGTGAGTAGCATAGGTTTGACCTCTTATAGAGCTGCTTTTAGAGGGTAATTCTCAGCTTAAATAGAATCTATGTTCGATATATAAAAACCGATTCCATTGCCACTCACACCCGTAATATCCAGAACTCTAAAATTATAATAGTTATTGGTTTCTCTAAATCTTTTTCACCAAAACCAGATTGCTATAACCACAAACGAGAGAAGGCCGATACCACTTAATATGGCAGGCAAATACATTTGGCGCTGTCTTCTGTATATGTTCTCATCAAATGCCTTATCAGCACTAATCCAATCACCCGGTGCAGAAGTGCTGCTTTTACTACGAAGTGCGATTATAAAGCTGGTGATCAAGGAAGCGGCAAAAAAAACTATTGGAATAGCATAAACTTGGGTTGGAACATCTTTAGAAAGTCCAAATTGTTTACCTAGCCCAAAGAAAATGGCAATGTAAGAAGATAAGAGAATACTCGTTACCGTCTGTAGTTGCTGAGAAGTGGTGCGAACATAATCTATAGTGTTGGACAACAGCAATTTAGTTATTTCGTGTCCGTAGTTCTTTAACACTTCCTCTGCATCTGGGTTGATAGCGATTGCGGGAGGTTTTGTAGTAGTGTTGTTTTTATTAGAGGTTGGCAGCTTCGGCTGTCCTTTAAGTTTCCCAGAACTCAATGTACAGTATCTCCTAACAGTGATAATTGGCTACAGATAGGGGCTTTGAATAGGGTTCAGCAGGGCAATTGTACTCTCGGTATTACTTGCCCTTGCTTCGCTAACTAACTTTAGACGTTAAGGACTGCGTTACAATGAACACATTTTGGGGGGACACCAGGTGATTTGCTGAAAATAACGGGGGTGATTCTGCCACAATTCGGGCAGGTTACAGTTGACATATTCAAGAGTCCTTTCAAATTATTAACGTTGCAGGATGTAATGAACCCCTACACACACATAATAGAATTGCAAAAGCATTGGTTGTAAGAGCGGCTTACCTCTCACATAGTAGAGGCAAGCCGCTCTTACAACTACTTTTTCGGTGGTTTTTTGTCGGTCTCCTTGACAGTTGTGGCGGGATTTTTCTTCGCCACCTTCTCCGTCACGTACTGACCTGTTTTGGCACTGCGATACTTCGGATTGTTGTCGGCCATTGCTATCACCTCCTTCGAGGAAAACTAAAATGAAATATTGCTGCTGCGCTTTAAGCTCTACCCATTAGGATTTACTTCATGCCTAGCTAATATATTATAGCATAGTAATCAAACGCTTGATAGGTTATGGTATTTATTTTCGCATATTCTAATATGATTCTAATATATACTTGATGTCTTATCGTCCAATATCTACCAGATATGGTAGTTTTGGGGAGTATAAAAGTATTAAAAATTTGACAGATATGGTATCACGTGCGCGCGCGAAGCTAAAAGCGCGGAGCGAGGTTCGATACACCGTTCCGCACCCTGAGCGCTGACGGGCCGCGCTGGTGAACGGCCTCACCTCTGGCGCTGGTGACTAGAACAACGTGTTGAACCATAAATGGAACAGAAAGAGGTTCATCCGCAAAGTGTGTGGTAAACTTTCTGCCTGAGTGAATAATGGCTTATTTTAAGGCGAAAAATACACAATTCAGGCGAAAGAATGGTGCTTTTCTCTTTTAACCACACACTTTGCGGATGAACCCAGAAAGAATCGGTAGATAGTTAACTTTGCAACTTGCTAATATCATTCATAGCCTAACAATATAAGGAAATCGCTTTTTGATAAGTTGGTTTACAGCCCAAACTATAATACTAGGCAAAAAAGTGAGCTTATTTTGCCATTTTACCTGTCTGTTATTCGGGCCGTTATTCGGGCCGTTATTTATCAACCTGACCACCCCTTATTTACCTGTTTTTGCTAGATTTGGATAAATAATGGATACACTAAACCGAAATTTTTGTAAGTAGCGGATAGGCCATTTACAAAAAATCTGTAAGTAGCGGGTAGGCTAAATGGATTAAGAAAGGATTGGCTAAACCAGCCCTTCCCTTCCTAATCCACTACCTCACTACTCAATTAACTGACTACGGCATACTGTGGTTAAAAAGTAAGGGTAATGGTAAAGCTCGTAGACGGCTTGACGCTTTCGGCAATGCTGGCAGGGTCGCCGCCGGGCCGCTTTTGGAGCTGCTACTGACCTTTTTGAGATAACGCGAAAATTCGGTCAGTTCGTTCCGCTCCATTTTAGTATCTAAAGGTAGCCAGATACGCGGGTCTGGCGCTAGATTTAACTTTGCTTTGGGCTGGCTGCTGGCTTCTTCGCCGCTACCGCTAGGGCCGCTGCTGGTGCTGGTTTTCGCCACACTCCTAGCCGCTCCTATCCCTGCCGAAGAACTCAACGCCGGGTAAACCTCGTTGTACCAGCCAGTTAGATAGCCTGGGTCAAGGTAGGGTTGATAGACCTGGTTGAACCATTCGCTACAGGTGAACCACCACTGACGCGGCTGGCGGTGCTGCGGAAAACGCTCCTTGAGCCGAATTAACTGCGTCCTAACTGCCGTTATTAAGGAAAGCAAATACGAAGGGCTGGCTTCACTCACTACCAAAATTACCGGGAATTTGCTGCCCCATTCTAAAGGCCAGCCCGTTTTGATGGTGTTGTAGAGTTGGGTATAACCTTCCGCTTTGGTGGTGGCGAAAAACTCGCTAGTCTCGGTAGCCCGGTCATATTCCAGTACGAAAGGCCAGTAATGCCGCCCGGTTGAGGTCGAACTGGTAAACTCGGCTTCTTCGCTATCAACTTCAATATTAGCTGCTTTGAGAATGGTCGGAAGCACCAGTTCAGTATCGTAAGCAATCCGCCCCATTGCGTCAGGTCGAATGGCATTACGCGACGAATGGTTGCTAATCACAAGCGAAGTATGACTGGTCATTTCAAGGTGGCAACCCAGACCGAATTCGGGTAGTGCCTTTACTTTCGGTTTGGGAGTACGCACTAACTGGCTCACCTGGCCGAGTATCAGAGCCGGGATTTGGGCGAGTTCACTTTCACTCTCGCCTTCCCCTTTGCCTTTAGCTGTATTACTTGAAGCTGAACTTGGGCCGAGATTTGCATGGGAAGTAGCCACATTCAAGTTCGGTTGAACCTTGACTACTTGCCGGGCGATTTGCTCAATCAATCCTAAACGGCTGGAGGTGGCGCTGACGGCGACCAGCGCGGTGACTACCTGGTTGATGCCAAAGCTGTGCTTGCTTTGCAATTCGGCTTCTGGGCGGTGGCACCCTCTGTTAACATGTGGTAGTAAAGTTCCCCAGCCCGACTTAATCTCAGCATAGTAAAAAGTGTTACCGCCAATTCAAGCAGTTCTGATACCGCAACTGTCCCATCGCCCTCAACAAATGAAAATACCCCGGTCAGGCGGGAAGATTTACGCTTGGTCTGCTTCGATTATATCTGGCAATAATTCATCGTAGGTAATCCGGCCAACTTCTATCCTTGCTACTATTTGGGGGTAGAGAGGATAAAGAAAAAATGGTTCTGGCCCAATTTTGATACTGTAGTTTGTACAAAGATAATTTCTGACAGTGGCGCTACAAGCTAAATTATACCTAGCTGCGGAGTAGCCCCCTACTTGGCAAGAAACAAATGGTTGGTTGGAGATAGAGCTATTTCGGAGCTAGACGATAACTCCAAAATATTGGCAAGCTTCAGACTACAGCTATTCTTCTACCCTACCCATATTACCCCGGTGGGGGATTTAACTTACCCGTATATTACCCGCGAAGCCTCGTTTGCCTATCTGCATATTACCCAGGTGAGCGATTTTGCTTACCCATTATTTACCCTCTGTCGGGATTTAGCCTACCTGTATATTACCCGCAAGGTGGTTTTGCTTACCAAAAAGCAGGTAATATAGCAGGTAATATAGGGTCAATATAGGGGTAAGCAAAATGGCAAAATAGCCTCAATTTTTTGCCGAATATTGTAGTTAACGCAGCAAAATAAAGTAGAAAAAAACTGGTTTCTTATGTTCACTCGTCTATCCTTTCCCTAGTTATTCGTCGGTCAGGCTGTCTCATGCTCTTTATTCTTTGCTCTTTAGCGGGCCTAGAGTATTTCTCTCAGCTTTACCCAATGGTTCGCAGCATGGTCAAATCCAATTTTCATAGCCACGCCTGTAAAGGAAAAGATTTTTTAGCGGATAACGTAATAGTTTTTGTAAGGTTGAAATACTAAACTGTTAAAGTATAGCCTAGTAATATAACCCGGCGTGAGCGGGAAGATTGCATGTCGGCGCTGGACGAACGGCAGTGACAACTCTACCGCATGAGCCGCAAACCAAAGGGCGAGATTTAGCTTTACGGAAGGTACTAACCTCACCTTACCCTCAAGTGAATTTAAAGGACTAATCCCCGAAAAGCGTAATCGGATACTAACCCTCTCGCAGCTGGCGGTCGGTACACCCGTCCCCGAAATCGAGGCAGAAGGGAAGGGAAGCGGCCCGATGCTTTCACCATCGAGGCGGAGGGTATTCGCACCCAAATGATCGAAGAAGCCGCCGAAGCTGCCGGAGCCGGAGGCGGCGGTGGCGGGGTAAAAGCCAGTGGCAAAGGCGCGGGTAAAGGTAAAGGAAGCGGCGGCGGCGGCGGCAATAGCAAGAAAGGTAAGACAATTTAGTAACTACCGACCGATCAAGCCAGCCAGCCAGCCAATACTTTCCCTACCCGGCTGGCGAACTGGCTGGCTGTGTGGGTGGCGGAGTAATCTCACATACACACATACACAGCCCTATCCCCTGCCTGGCTGAAAGAATAAGGATTATGATGAAAATAAGAGCGAAAGATAGAAAAATACCTAGAAGGAAGGTGGCTTACCCTATCGTGTCAACACCAACACCAACACCAACACCAACACCAACCACACCAGCCACTATACCCCAACAATCCCCCCAATCTGGGCCTGCACCCTTACCCGTCTCCAACCCGCGCAGCCCTGCCACTGCCCCGGTCAATGCCAACGGGAACGGAGGCGCAGGGGCAGGCGCAGGTGGGACGGGGGAAAAGCTACTGGCGATTATTCCCCAGTACCAGGCTAACCTGGCCCGACCCACTGCCACGCCGGGCGAACAGGTAGTCGCGCTATGTAATCTTATCTCGATTGTGACTAATCCCAAAAACCAACCTTTCTTATTGAAGCAACTGGAAGCCACTACGCTCCAGGAGTTGCAGCAAACCACCTTACAAGCGGCGCTAACTTATCACCGGCAGTTACCCGCTTTGATGGCCCAGGCGCTCGGTTTGAGTTTGACCGACTATCTCGATACGGCTGTTGTTGCCGATACCGGGGGTGAGAGTGAGCATGGTAGTAGGGTAGCTGTAGCTAATAAAAAAAGGGAAGCGGGCGAAGGGGAAGGGGAAGGGGAGGCCGAAACTGACCCTGAAACTGAGAAACCCCGGCGCGTGACCAGGGCTAAAGTCGCCGAAATGGTCAATACCCCGATTGACCCCCAAACTTATTACCGTTTGACTGGCTGGAAGCGTACCAAACCAGTCTATATTTCTAGTAACGAGCGTATCCCCAAACTTACGCAGCTTTTGGCCGAATATGGCGCACTCAGCGTTTACCAATTGACCGCCTTACTATCCAATCAGGACGCAGCACAAACCGCCGGCCTTAAACCGAGGTCGATTCTGAAACTGGTCAGACAAGGCTTAAGCTTGCTGGCCTACAAAGAGTTAGTAATAACTTACCCGGTGGCAAGCCCGGCTCATCCTCGTCGTGCGGTAAAGCTGTGGCAACTGAGCCGGGCCGGGGAACTCTACTATACTATGCTCACCGATGGCGCGACTGCTTTGAGTGCCGACAGCCCAGATGCTGAATTGCAAACCAAACACAACTTTGGCACTAATGAGGTAGTCACGGCGCTAGTCGCCGCCAGTGCCACCGCCAGTCGTCTAGGAGTGATTGAACAAATCGCCCGGCAAGTCCTCAAAGCCCAGCCCAGCTTGAATATGATAGAGGACACTACGGCTAATTCCGGCCCTGGCAAAGGCAAAAGCGAAGGCAAAAGCGAAGGGCCGGGCGAGAAAGAACTAGAACTACCTGAAATACCGGCTCTGGTGCTAGGCCAAATAAACCAGTTAGTCCGCACTCCCAAACCAAAAGTAAAGGCACTACCCGATTTTGCATTGGGCTGCCACCTCGAAATGACCGGGCAGACTTCGCTAGTAATTGGCAACCATTCGTCGCGTAATGCGATTCGACCTGACGCAATGGGGCGGATTGTCTACGATACCGAACTGGTGCTACCAACCATTCTCAAAGCAGCTAGTATTGAAGCTGATAGCGAAGAAGCCGAGTTTACCAGTTCGACCTCAACCGGGCGGCATTACTGGCCTTTCGTACTGGAATATGACCGGGCTACCGAGACTAGCGAGTTTTTCGCTACTACCAAAGCGGAAGGTTATACCCAACTCTACAACACCATCAAGACGGGGTGGCCTTTGGAATGGGGTAGCAAATTCCCGGTGATACTGGTAGTGAGTGAGGGCAGCCCTTCCTACCTGCTTTCGCTGATTACGGCAATTAGAACCCAGCTAATCCGGCTAAGAGAGCGCTCTCCCCAGCACCGCCAGCACCGCCAGTGGTGGTTCACCTGTAGCGAATGGTTCAACCAGCTCTTTCAACCCTATCTTGACGCAGGCTACCTGACCGACTGGTACAACGAAATTTACCCGGCCTTAACTTCGGCTTCGGTCAGAACCAGCCCAGGCCACAAAAGCGAAAGCCAAAGCCAAAGCGAAGGGGAAGGGGAAGGGGGGAGTAGCCTCATCAAAGCCAAAGCCAAAGCCAAAGGGCGGCTAAATCTGGCTCCTGACCCGCGTATCTGGTTGCCGTTGGACACCAAAATGGAACGGGCCGAATTGACTGAACTTTCGCGTTATCTGAAAAAAACTGGCAGTAGCCCTAAAAACGGCCTGAGCCTGACTGCGCTACCGCCACCACTACCGAAAGCGTTACAAACCAACCGACTACGGGCCTTACCCTTACCTTTACTTTTCAACGTCAGTAGCGGCGGGATGGCGGCGGCGAAGTAGTGAGGCGAGGCGAAACGTACATTTAACTTACCCGCTATTTACCCACGAAACCTCGTTTGCCTACCCATTATTTACCCCGATGGGGGATTTGCTTACCCGTATATTACCCACGAAGCTAAAAAGCGGTTAATATAAGGATAATATAGCTGGCAATATAGGGGTAAGTAAAATGGCAATATAGGCTCGATTTTTTGCCGAGTATTATAGGTTACGCTGCAAACTTACTCCCAAGAACTTGGTTTCCTTATTTTCCACCTACTCCTGCGACAGCTTAGGGGACTACCTACATTCCCTCAAGGCAATGTTTGGCATAAACTAACAGCTTTGCCTGGTCTGTGGCGCTTAAAAGTTCGCTTGCTTTTATCCGACTAATCACATTTACTAACCCTTCAGGCCACTCTTGCGCGTCTAGTAATTCAATATAATGCCTTTCAAGCGGTTTAGGTGGGCCTGGAACATATCCCCCTGTTTCTCGCGGTTCACTAATTATATTAATTAGTAAAAACGGTGATTTTGGGGGTATATATTTTTACCCCCCCCTTCTCCCTCATTTTCACCTGTGGTAGGCCCAATGGAAACATCTCTGTTACCAGTGGCAAAATAATCACTTGTTCTAAATATTAAGGTTTTGGTTTATTTTGCCGATCTCACTGAGCCTGTAGTAGTAGTAGTAGCAAGTAGCACTCCTATAGGAGTGTGCTACTACTTGCTACTTGCTACTACTCTCTACCAGTAGCTTGCTACTATGTTGCTACTGATTTGCTACTTGCTACTTGACCTCAAATTTTAATGACCTAGTAGCAAGCTCTCAAATCAGTTTTTTAAACAATTGTTTAGTAGCAACTGTAGCTTGCTACTACAATTGCTACTGGATTACTACTAAAGGTTTTGCGGCGCTATTACGTCGCGCCCCGCTACTGTCAAAATGTAAGGCTCGCCTTTAGCCCCTTGCGTGATATAGCCCAGCCGTTTCAGCTGGTTGAGTATTTTGTACATTGCGGCGCGCTTGCCTTCGCTCGACCAATCGCGGCCCAGCGCTTCTTGTAACTGCTTACTTCCAGCGCCCCGGTTTTCAAAGATTTCATAAGCCAGCACTTCTAACACGGCTTTGGCATTGCCGCCCAGCTTATCGCCGCTCGTTACGTCACCGGCTGTAGTAGGTAGTAGAACCAGGCTATTTGCTACTTGCTCCCATTTGTAATAAATCGGCTCAAACTCTTCTGAGTCTTTTTGCTTATCACAGACAAGCTTTAACGCGCCATCCCCTTCAGGGAAAACACGGAGCATAGTATCCGCCGCGCCGCGTAAAGCACTGCTACCGCGCTCGCCCGCCCCGTTCTTGCCAGTGTGGTGAACTGCCATTACCGTAGCCCCGGTTGCCGCCTTCAGCTTGTCAAATCCAGCCACCAATAAACCCATATCGCGTGCTGAGTTCTCATCTAGCCCGACGGCGGCGCGGGCCAGCGTATCAATCACTATCAAGCTGGGCTGCCCTATTTCAGCAATCTCAGCTAGAAAAGCTTTGACGCTGTTCGGATCGGTTGGGTGTAGTTCGTCTGTCCAGAGGTAGAAATTACAGGCAGTTGGTTTGTGGTATTGTCGCCACGCTTCAATTCTTTGGTGAAATCCGGCTGGCGCTTCCCCTGCTACGTAGACCACTGGCGCGTTTTGGGCTTCTCTCAAAGCTATATCCAGCGCCAGGAAGGTTTTTTTGCTCCCCGGTTCCCCCACCAAAAAGCACAAACTGTTACGAACTATTTGACCTTCAACCAACCATTCGGGTTTAGGAAAGCTAACCAGTTCGTCCGCTTTCCATAGCCTTTTACGTTTCTCTTTTGGCGCGGGTGGATTAGTTGGCGCGGCTTCGATTGCCTCATCTGGCAATGGTACATCGTCGAAGTGTGCCGGGTAATTACTGCCCTGGTTACTGGTTACTGGCTTATCAGGAATGTAAAGAGGCTGACGCTTGCCTTCATCTAATCCGGCTCGGACAACCTTGCTCGATTCTTTGAGGTCTGCCCCCATTGACATTTTTGCGTCAATCAGGCTTTGCTCAACTTGATATTCATCTAAAATACCAGGTTCTCCGGCAAGGTAGCCACCTATCACGCGGGCCGAAGCGCGGGCGGTATTGTGCCGGGTGCCTTTTGGCGCGTTGCGTACCAGGTCAACATGCGTTTGAAGTACGGCTTCGAGATATTTCAGTTTGCCCTTGTCATTGGCGGTGCTAACCGGCTGGGCCGCTCTCCGTTCCGCTTCCGCCTTTTCCCGTTCGGCTTTTAGATGCTGGCGATATTCGCCTGAAATAGAAGCGACTACCGACATGGGCATTATTGAGCCTGTAAAAGTCGGTTCGCTTCCCTTCGCACCATAAAAGAAGCGGGTTGCATCTTTCGTGCTTTGGTCGGCCTCGGAACCGAACCGCCAAAGGAAAGCAAGCACATATTCGCGATAATGGTCAGCGTCATGAATCGGGTTTTCAAGCTCAAATACAATCCTGAAGCGCGGGTTGGCTGGAGTCGAGCTTGGAGTGTGATAGAAGATACTATGATACTTTTGAATAAGCGGGTCGCCCAGTACTACATCAGGCTCAATTCCACCGTCAAAATCTAAGGCAATATATCCAGCGGCAACAAAATTTTCTGCTTTACGCCGTCCGTTGTGCTGGGTGCTAAAAGCATGGCCCTGGTTAATTTCATGAGCAAGCTCAAGCTGTGATAAATCAACACTCTCAAAGCAAGTTGCCAGCGTTTCAAAATCTTTAGATTTGTCTACCACCTTGCTACAGATTGATGCCAGCATTACGCCGCCCCCGCTTTCTGCTTTGATTGGGCTTTTAAGAGATTTTTGATAGTTCGTTCATGCTCAACCGCCTTTTGATAGCGAAGTAGTAGGTTGTGCCAGGCGGTATATTTATCGAGGTATTCACCGGGCGGTATAGGGTTGGGCAGCACCCCGTTATTTTTGGCACGTTCGGCGGCTTCGAGCTGGCCCACAACGACCATTCCCCGGTCAAGGCTGGCGGCTAGTTGGTTGGTACGGTTGTGGGCCGCTGTGAGGTCAGCGAGGGTCCTAGTTTCCATTTATGCCGCCCTGCCTTTCTCGGACCGGTGCGCTGGCTGCTCTTGAAATTCTTCCAATTCGGAGGCTACTTTAAGCAGGCGAAAATAGCCGAAACTGGTTGCCCTGGTTGTCAGGTCGGAGGCAGCACAAAGCCAGCCGAGCAACCGCATTAAAGCGAATATTAGCTTGACAATTACTTTGGTAGGCATAAAAAATACCTCACGGCGTTTCAGTCGGAGGCTACAGGGTATTGCAGGCAAGGGGAAATCCTGCTATACTTATTATAGCCTTTAAGCCATTTTGGAGCGTCTTGCGAGAATTAGTTGCTCTGGAATGGCTTCCTTATTTTAATTTTTACATTTGCCGTCAAGTGTTGTGGCTTGACGGTTTTTTTTTGCCTTAATTTCTGGCTAAACTCAGCTTAACACACGTTCAGTGCAAAGAAAAGTAAAAAAAGTTGAACAGGACTAATTCTTTGCAATTAATTGTTTTCTTGTTCCTTTTTTAGTTTTCTAATTCCTGACCTTGCTTCTTTCTTTCGTCGTACAGTTTCCACGCCTCCGGCTGGCTCGTTGCCTCAACTTCGATAACCGCCCCCAGCCTAGCTTTTAGGGCTTCCCACTGTTCCGGCGTGTATTTTTCGCCCTGGTGCAAATTTCCGTAAACGTCGAAGGCATAAATTTTTAACTTCTTTTTACCCTGTGGCACCCGCCAGCGCGAAGGCTTTTCAGTCGGAGCGCTGGGCGCTTGCTCGAAGCTTTGAATCAATTCCGGCTTGAGCGCGGCGGGTATTTCCTGTGCTTTTGCATCGGTGAATTTATCCCCTGTTATGGTCTGCCCTTTGAAAACTTCTTTAGGGTCAACATCCGGCCCGACTGAAGCAGGCATAAAAGAAAGATTATCCGGCATGGTGGATGGCGGTGGCGGGTACGGTAAACCTTTAGTTGGGCGGGCTGGTAGTCTGGGCGGCGGCTGCTTGCCCGTTACAGCGCCGCCACTAACCCCCCCATTTTTTGTTTTTGATACCGAATAGCTATTGCAGCTTTGCCGCGTTCGGAACGGTCTGTTTCTGCCAGTATCAATAAATCTTCAATTGGTACTTCCAAAGCTACTGCCAGTTTTCCGAGGGTGCGCTCTTGTCCGCGTTGCTTATCATTTTCAAGTAGGCTGATTGTGGATTGGTCAACCCTTGCCAGCTTTGCCAATTGATTGAGGCTATAGCCTTTTTCAAGCCGTAGTTTCTTCAAAATGTTCATTCGTAATATTCCCTTCTATCACTAACTATACCACTAATAACTAGCATATACAAGTATCAAACACAAGTAAAGCTTAGTAAGGGGTAGCTGCTCCCGTTCCAAACCACCAGCGTATTTGTTTATATGTGAACAAACTCTGTCATTGTACCTCAGTAAGGCATTAGAACGAGACCGTTCAAAACTGGGGGCTGAAACAGTTATAGTAACGCGGTTAACACTTTTAGAAATACCAAAATATAAGCTGGTTCCTTTAATCCTGGTCCCTGTTTCACATCAAAACCAGACATGCTAGAAAATAATCAAAGTTTTTGACACATTATTGTATCCCCCGTTTTTGAACGGTCTCGTAGAAGCCGTTATATCTATTCTGGAGTTTATTCACATGTGAATAAACTCGGTCATTGTACCCAAAGCTCATAAGCAGGTAGGTAGGTAGGAGCTTGCCGAGGGGAGTAAGAAGGAAAACCATCAGAGATGTTCTCTCACATGTGAGAGATTTTGGTCAGGTGTGCTGTGCTACTCTTGTGAATGGAATAGCCCGCTAAATCTTGCACATGTGCAAGGTTTTCCAAACTCGCTAGTTAATCTTCAAGTCTTGCACATGTGCAAGGTTTTCTCACATGTGAGAGATTTTGGTCAGGTGTGCTGTGCTGCGCTAGTGAATTGGCTTCGCTTCTGGCGGAAGGGAAAGATTACTACCAGGGGCAGGGTTGCTTACTGGGTAGGATGGGCCGCCAGAAACGGGATTGAGCAATCCGTTACCGCGCTGGTGGCCCACCCTACCGTTATGTTAGTGTGGTTTGCGGTAAACGGTTTGAGTTCAAATCCTCACGTAGTCCACTGCATTATCATCAAGATTGAGCTTGCGACGCTGGTAACGTTCGGTAGTTCGCGGGTCGGCATGACCTGCTACATATTGAACCTGCTGAAGTTTTGCCCCGCCTTCTAAAGCCAGTGTTACAAACGACGCACGAAGGCCATGCGGAGTTAGGGTAGTGATA
>JBBQXW010000156.1:0-15877 GCA_038209275.1 Chloroflexia bacterium
AGCGGCGGGCGATAGCGACGAGGTGGTAATTGATTTCGATATGGGCGCGCTCTGGCTGGCGGAGGCTCAATCTGATATTGACCGACTGAACGAACTTATCAGCGAATTTGACGAGAACGACAACAATACGGAAGATGCCGCCAAAATCAAGGATATTACGACCCGCCTCCGCAAAGGCGCGGATATGATGGATTTGGAAAATATTACCAGTCAGCTAGGGCGGATTGAAACTGCCGCCGACGCGGTTTTGCAGGGCGAACTCAAGCCCTACATGTCGGGCGCGGACATTTTCAACTATGAACTGGCTGGCCTTATGATACTGGTGCAACCCTATCAGCAAGGCGCACGCGACTATATCAATAATGTTGAGGCCGAACAAGCGGCAGTGCTGGCGGCTTCTATGCCTGCGGCAGTTGCCAGCGCCCCCGAAGCAGAAGAAGAATCCGAGGCTGAAACTGACGCTGAGACACCCGAAACTCTTGAACCGGCGGTAGCCGCCCCGCTAGTTTTTGCCCAAACTGCCTCGCCCCCGGTCGGGGTAGAGGTGGACGAGGAGCTGGCGATAGTTTTTGCTACCGAAGCGGAAGAGCATATTCAAAATCTGGATACGCGGCTGGCCCAATTAGAGCGCAACCCCAACAATCGCGAGTTGTTACGTGAAATCCGCCGCACGGCCCATACGCTTAAAGGCTCGGCAGCGATGGTCGGCTTTAATATTATCAGCCAGACCGCTCACCTGATGGAAGATTTGCTTGACCGTCTTTTCGATGGCTCAATGGCGGTTTCGCAGGAAGTAGTTGAGCTACTTTTCGCTACTTTTAACGCGATTGATAATATGGTACGTGGCCTGAGCAGTTCCCGGCCCGAAGACCCCGCCAAACTGGACGCTTTGCGGCCTCGCTATGCCGCGCTGCTCAGTGGCGTAGCACAAGAAGAACAGGGTAGCGGCGGGATTGTCATTTTTGACAAAAAAGACCGCCCTGCCCCGGCAATTATCCGGGCCAACCAGACCGAAGCGCTCCCCGCAATTGCGGCCCGTACTATCAGTGAAGAAGAAGTAGCGGCTATAGAGGCGGCCCAGGAGCAGCAGGTGGCCCAGGAACGGGCCGAACTTTCTCCAATGACGGCGGCAGCTGCCATTCCCGCTGCCGGACCTGCCCGCGATGTTGAAATCGCCGCCCGTGTTCCGATTAAGCGGCTCGACGGCATGATGAACCAGGTTGGCGAACTGGTTATCAACCGCACCGTCCTCGAACGCCGCAATCAGATTCTGGCGCATACCGTCGAAGAACTGGCGCTTTCGATTAAACGGCTTCAGCGGGTCAGCCGCGAACTGGAAACCCGCTACGAAGTTGAGTTGCTCAAAAATTCGGCGGTCAATTCGCCTAGTCCGCTTATGAGCGCAGCAACAGTTGGCCCAACCGCTTACCGTCCTGGCACTAACGGCGGTTTTTCCAGCAGCAACGGCGGGAACGGTAGCAATGGGATGGACTATGCCAGAACTACCGCTTCCGGCGAGTTTGATACGCTGGAAATGGATCAATACACCGAATTTCACACCCTTTCCCGCGAAATGAGCGAAACGGTGGCTGACCTTGCCGCCGCCCAACGTGAACTCGATACTTTGCGTTCCGATTTGGAAAACGTCACTATTCAGCAATCTCGCATCAGCGACGACTTGCAGGATAAGCTGGTGAAGGTGCGCCTTGTCCCCATTTCCAACCTGACCCCGCGCCTTTACCGTACCGTTCGCACCATCGCCGCTTCCCAAAAGAAAGAAATCGAGTTTGTCGTTTCCGGCGAAAATACTCAGGTAGATAAAACTATCTTTGAAGAAATCGGCGACCCCTTGCTCCACATCATCCGCAACGCGGTAGACCATGGAATTGAGTCGCCGGTAGAGCGTCAACGGCAGGGCAAGCCCGAAAAAGGCACAATTACTTTTGCCGCCCGTAACGAAGGCGGGTTGGTAGTCATCGAAGTGCGCGACGACGGCGCGGGTTTTCATCTGGAAGACATCCGGCAGCGCGCCATTGAAAAAGGTTTTATTCAGGCCGATGCCCAGCTTACCCGCGACGAAATTTATGACCTGACTTTCTTGCCGGGCTTTAGCACTTCGGTCACTATCAGCGATATTTCGGGGCGCGGTATCGGAATGGACGTGGTGCGCTCGAATATTCTGAAGCTCAAGGGGACTATCGAAATTCAAAGCGAGGAAGGGCAGGGAACCGCTTTCATCATTCGTCTGCCTACGACCCTGGCGATTACGCGCGCTTTGCTGGTGCGGGCGGGTGGTTACAGCTACGCCATTCCGCTTAACGTCATCGAGCAATCCACCCGTTTTGAGCCGACTCTGGTCGAGGATTACGGTTCTCGCGCTTATTATAAGTTGGGCGAGGAACGAGTGCCTTTGCTTGAACTCGGTCAGATTTTGCACCTGCCAGAACACGCCCAACGCTCTACCGATTTTGACGATGACGAAACCGACCAGCCCGGCAATCGTCGAGAGCAACCGCTACTGGTAATTGCCGGGCCGGAAAAAGTGGTACTGCGAGTGGACAAATTGCTGGGTCAGCCCGAAGTGGTGGTCAAAGGGCTTGGCACGCACATTAAATACGTTCCCGGTGTAATCGGCGCAACCACCCTCGGTAGTGGTGAAGTCGTGCTTATTCTCAATCTTAGCGATTTGATTGCCCAGGCTACTGGCAAACGTACCCGTGCCACCACTGCGGTGTCGGCGGCAGGCACCAGTCGGGCAGCCTGGGAGCGTGTCCGTACCGAAATTCGGAACAAGCAGACTGGTCTTACTACTGGCTCGTTGGGCCAGCGTCCGCGTGTTACAACCGAACGCCGCACGCCGCTTGTTCAGGTAGTGGACGACTCGCTCTCGATGCGGAAGGTGCTTTCCAGCGCCCTTGAAAAGGCGGGCTATCGCGTCCGTACTAGCAAAGACGGTCAGGAAGCGCTTGAGACCATTCAGCACAGCGCGCCGGATTTGATTTTGATGGACATCGAAATGCCGCGTATGGATGGCTACGAACTAACCAGCTTGCTGAAGAGCCGCGAAGCTTTCTACAATATCCCGATTGTGATGCTGACCAGCCGGGCCGGTCTCAAGCACCGCCAGAAAGCCGAAGAGGTCGGTGCAGACGGCTTTTTGGTCAAGCCCTACAAAGAGGAAGAATTACTCCAAATCGTTGCTACCCTACTCGAAAGAGCGGCGGTGATTCGGTAGAGTGCTTACCCGGCCCTGAAGAGCCGGGCTAAAAACGGCAAGCTCAATTGTTTTTAGCCCGGCTCCTTCAGGGCCGGGAATTCTTTGGCTCAACGCAAAAAACTGACATTTACCGCTAAGGTTGCTTTCAGGAATTTTGCTCATGTTATAATTATGATGACGGCGAGGGCTGAATAACAGGCAGGGCAAACAAGAGAACAGGCATGAGTTTAACAAGCACGGAACAGGTACAAGACCAAGAAGAAGAAGAACAAACTCAGGAAGCAATCGCCGAGTTTGACCGTAGCCGATGGCCGCGTGACATTGTGGAGGCATATCGGCGGCATCGCGGCATATATACGATTGAGAATGCGGATACGATATTGGAGGAGGAGCCAATTGAACTCTACAATGGTTGGCTGGTCTGGAAAACCTTGACCGACTTTGAGGAGCGCCGGGTAGCCGGAATTATTCAAGAAATTTTATCGTTGGCGGCACGCACAGTTAGGTTTGGACAGGCTTACCCGGACATGGTAGAGTGTGAGATGAGCAGTGGCGATTTAATCAAGCCGGATATTTGTCTGGTTTCAGACGCGCGGGCCAGCCGCATCTTAAAAATCACCGGGCGGAACAAGCGTCAGATTTTGCTCGGTGGGCCAGAATTGGCGATAGAGTTGCGCTCCCCCTCCAATACTCGCAAGGAAGAGCGAGAGAAGCGACAACAATATTTTGATAATGGAACGTTAGTGGTTTGGGACGTAGACCCGGAGCGCCACAAAATCTGGGTCTGGAAAGCCGAAAATCCGGCGCAGTCGCAATTATTCCAGAAAGACGATGTAATTACCTGCCCCGAAATTCTACCGGGCTGGCAACGAACTGTCTCCGATTTCTTCGCCAAAAATTTGAGTGCCGAAGCAATCGTTGGTGAAGCCGCCCAAACCTGGCGGGCCGAAAGCCGAGCCGAAGGACGAACCGAAGGAGAAAACCTGGCACTCCAGAAAATGCTGATGCTACAGGCCCAGGCGCGATTTGGGGCAGAGTTGCCAGCCGACCTGGAAACACAATTGAGCCAATATGACACTGCTCAATTGCTAGTGCTGGTGGTCAGTATTAGCACCAGCCCAACTTTAGATGATTGGTTAGTTACTTTTCCAGGCTAAAAACTTGTTTAACTACCAGCTTCCCTCTGGTAACGTCAGCAGCACGCGAGTGTAACTTCCCGGCAAGCTTTCCATTACCATTGAACCGCCAACTACTGCCATAAGGGTAGTGTGCAGCGCCAGCCCTTGTCCGCTACCTTCGTTTGAGGCTTTAGCCGCACCCAGCCCAACCCCGTTATCTTCAATTTGAATTTCCAGGCCGTTTTCCCATTTTACATTTACTTGCAAGTGAAAAAGCGGCACACCTTTTCCATTTACAGGAGTCGGGCGACCATAGCGAGCGGCATTTCGGATAGCTTCGCGGGCGGCGTAAAAAAGCACTTCCGCCGTCAGCAAAGGGATAGACTGGGCTTGCCGGGTCGCTTCCGGCTCGATTTCCCAGATTATATCATCGAAGGCATTGCCTAATTCATCATCTAGCGCCTGCTTTAGCGCACCGACCAGCCCAAGCTGCGACACTTTGGGGGCAGCAGTGGCGGGCATATCGCGCAACAAGTTAGAAATCTGGTGATGAGCATCAGTTAGCAGTGTCAGGGCTTCGGACGAAGAAGAACTGGCTTCGGCTTCGCCGGATGAAGCGCGGCGCAGGGCTGGTTGGCTGCTCAGGCTCAACATGGCGGTATGCAGCAAGGGTAACACTTCGTCGTGCAGCACCCGGCGGGTGCGGCGGTCAAGCAACTGGCTTTCGACCAGACGCTGACGCTGCAAAGCCATCAGGCGCTGGGCAATCTGGGCGGTGGCCTGGGTATCAATCAAGCGTTCGCCGCTGGCCCGCGCAATTTCGATTTCTTCCTGGCTGTAGAGGCCGCCACTGCTCTTTTCACCCAGTAACAGCACTCCAATCAGACCGCGTTCGCTCCAGAGCGGCACGGCCCACATTGCTCCGCCGTAATAAATCGGGTCGAGCGGCAAACAAATTGCCTGGGGCGAAGTAAGTTGGGCCGCAATTTCGGACAGGGGCGGTAGCGAAGTGGCGAGGGCTTTGTTTGGGTAAGCCAACGCTGTTCCAACCAACGGCGATAACGGCCCTAGCGCGACCAGATAAGCTACTCGCGCTCCCAGCACGTTTTCGCACAGAGCGCGAAAAGGCGTTTCCATATCCATTTCGGGCGGGGTAGTAAAATTAGTAGCAAACTCGGCAGAGCTTGAGCCAGTCAATAAATAGTCGTACAGACGCTGGCTGGTGACGAAAGGCCGCAGGTGGTCAATATAGCGTTCGCGCTCGGCGTAGGCCCGCCAGCTATAGAGGGCGTAAAAAACCGTCATCAAAATAGTGGTCAATAGCAGGCCATAAATCGGGCGTACCTGGTTCGCCAGAATCCAGCCGACCATTGTGCCATAGCCCGCCGCCAGCATAATCACGCTGTACCATTGCCGCTTGAGACCTTGCCGGGGTAGCGTTTTGCCAGTGAAAATCTCATAGGAGACAATCGCCTGGCCCAGCAGCAGAACCGCCACCGCAATCAGGCTGGCGATTATCAGGTCGAACCAGAGCAGGCTGGTTTCCATGTCATTATAGAGGTTGTAGAGGCTGCGCTGCCGGGCGTTCATAATAATCCATAAAATGGCCCAGGCTACCATTAAGCTGACCAGCAGCAGCACCACCGAAGCAGCCGCCAGCCAGGGCCGCGCCCGTCCTCGCGCTAAATCGCCCATCACTCGCTCGGACGGGGCAGGTCGTCGTATTACATCCAGCGACAGGCCGATGCACATCACGCAATAAAGCGGATAGACCAGCGCCAGGAGCGGAATACCTGCCAGCGTCGGTGTATCGGAAAGATTAAGCTGCGCTACTTGCGAATATGACGGTAAGGGATTGGCAAACAAAAAAAGCCCACCCATTACCACTGCCAAAAAAATGACAAGCCCAAACCAGGCGCGTTGCCAGCGATATTCTTTGGACGGGCGATTTTCTTTTTTCCAGAAGCCAGTATGCCACAGCATCACCACATACCATGCGAACGGCAAGGCAATCACAGGTATCCAGCCCACGTACCACCAGAAATTCATGCCAGTACTGATAGTACGCAAGCCCTGCCCCAGAATAGCGGTGTGGCTGACAAAAAATGCTCCGCCCAATAGCAACCCGCCGCCCGCCAGCACAATATTGCCCCAGGTGCGATGCTCGGCGTTTAGCACCACGGTCATGCCCAACCAGAGCAATATCATGGTATTGAATAGCGAGACGGTTAGAATTAGCCAGTTAAGCCAGATGTCACCGCTCATTGCCCCTCCCACACAATCCATTCGCCCCGCTCGTCCATTATTCGCATTGTGCCGTCGCCATCCCAGGCTATCAGCCGTCCGACCCGTGCAATAATGGCGGCGCGGGTGCGGGCCACTTTTTCGTCGGTGTTGGTGTCGTTTAGTCCCCAGGCGGCGTAAATTTCGCCGTTCGTCCGGCTGATAGTGCGCTTGTCCCGAAAGCCCATGCGGGTGGCGATTTGCTCGTTGGTCATACCCAGCGCTAACATCCGAGCGACGGCTTGTTCGTTTGGTTCTAGCAGGGCCATTGGCGCTTGTTCATCTTTGTGCCGCACTTCCTGCACCCGCGATTCAATTTCCGGGTCAATAAAACTGCGCCCGGCTACGGCATCTTGCAGCAAAGGCACAATCATCTGAGGCAGCAAATAATTCGATTTTCGGACATAGGCGTAATGGCTCAAAATGCCGGAGCGCCGGAAAGCCCGGTAATAGGCATCGTCATCCTGAATCGAGTAAAACACGACGGGCAGACGCGGAAATTCTCGCCGAATCGCTACCGCCGCCTCAATTCCGTTCGTTATCCCGGCCAGTTGCACATCCATCAAAATTGCATCGGGCCGGGCGACCAGACACAGAGCCAGTGCTTCCTCGCCGGTATCGCAATCGCGCCCTACCTGCACCATTCCAGTGTTTTCCAATCCCTGCTTCAAGGCTGGACGCAACCGCTCGTTATCTTCGACTAGGAGCAAATCAATCATAAATATAATTCTTTGATTATGTAGTTGGTGTTAGTTATAACAGTCATAGTTCCCGTCGTCCTTCGCGGACAGCATCTACTGCGCTAACGCCTTCGGGCCAATCTTTACTAATTTCTTCTGACAACGCTTTTAGTTTGGCTAAAATAGCTAGATCGGCTTTGACATCATCAGAATTTATCGGTTTTGATTTCTTTTTAGCTTTCTTAACTTCATGGCTACTCCTTTTTCACGACGAGATATAACTGGCTCGGACACGGATTAATTTCAGTAGGGGGCTAATTGAATTCGTCCCATGTGGTGCATCAAGCTAAAGGTTTATTCTTGAAGATGGTACGCGATGGTAGTCCGCCCTGGACTAAATTCCGGGCGGACCAACGCTAACCACTAATTTCAAGGCTTAATTCCTTAGCTTGATGCACCACATGGGACGAATTCAATTAGCCTCTACCAAGTGAACTATATTTAGCCGTACTCTAGCTTTTGTTCATCGGCCTGTCAAGCACTCAAGTGCGCCAGCTACTTAACTCAAAAGGTGTAAGTATTAGCGACCTTCCGCTAAAGTATTGGTAGGTGTACCGCTTCTTCTATTTTAGATTAGCGCGCTCAGGAAGTAAATATCGTATCTGGCTAAGTTGCAGTAGCTAAGGAGAAATATTTTGTTGAAACTAATTGTTCGTCTCTGGCCTTTTCTGATTTTATTGGCCCTGGCTTTGTTTCCGTTTGGCTGGTTGGGGCAGGTCTGGCCCGGCTTTGGCGAAGTGCTTTGGTGGGTTTTTCCAAGCGAGGGTCGGCACGACATCGGCCATGCTACTTTGTTCGGTCTGCTCGGTTTGTTATTGCTAATCGCTTTTCCGTCGCTGCGGGGACGGCCCTGGCTCTATTTTTGCCTGATATTGCTGGCCGGAATTGGCGAAGAAACTTTCCAGGTAATCTACAAGGGAGGACTTAACTTGCCCGATACGCTCGGCGACCTGAGCTTCGATTTAATCGGCGCACTAATTACCCTTATTATCTTCAGCCTGTGGCAACGGCAGCGCACCCTGACTCAAGCACGTCAGGCCAAACCGCTAACTTTCAGGCCGAATGTTCCGACGGGAACGTCCCGCAATAAATTTTAGAACTTTCGCTAAAAATCTATGGAGGAGAATATCATGTACAGTTACGAGTACGAACCAGACAAATTGCTAACAACTCAAACTTACCGAAGGGCGGTGCGTCGGGTAAAAGCCAAATTAGGATTTCAAAGGCACGTCTGGTCTTTCTTGCTTGGCAGCGTTCTTTTAGCGGGCATTTACCTGATTACCCGACTTGCGCCGGGTTTCCCTACTTTCCCCTGGCTAATCTGGCCGCTGGCGGCGTGGGGTGCAATCTTGATTTTACATTTTCTGCTGGTTTTCGTCTTTAGCGATAGCCAGCTAATATCCAGGCAACACGACATGATAGATGAAGAATTTCGCCGTCTGGTTGCTGGGCGAGACTAAGAACCTATGACGGTAGGGGTTCGATTTATCGAACCCAATTGGGCTTGCTCCTACCGCATTATGACACAGGCTCGCAATCAACAAGTAGCCTTGATTGCGAAAAGGCGGATTATACCCCATAAGGTATAATCCGTCTTTTTATTTGCTCAAAAACTGTGGTTTTGGCGGGGGTGCAGCCAGCCTATCCGCTTGCGCCAGGGCGGGCTGCCGCATCTTTCGGCCTAAAATATAGCCCAAATTGGTGATAATAAGCACGTGTCTCAGTAATGTTCTCTGTAAGGTTTATCCGCTAAACTATAAATATGAATTGCTTGGTTGTGGGCAGTTTGGACTTTAAGGAAATAAAAAGGTAAACCAATGCTAAAAATTAATACTAACGTTTCAGCACTTGATCTAGTTCAGTCAGAGAATCTTCCCCTTCCCCTGGTTATGGTGGTAGATGACCGCCCTGACATCACCGATTTGTTGGGCCTGATGGTTGAGGTACAGGGCTATCGAGTAATCAAATATTACGACAGCCCGCAGGCGTTGCACGATTTGGAAGCCAAAATAGTGCAACCCGACCTTTTGCTGCTCGACGTGATAATGCCCGACATGAATGGCTTTGAAGTTACCCGCCGCTTGCGGGCTAATTCAACCCTGGCATACTTCCCGATTGTGTTACTAACGGCTATGCAGGATGAAAAATCCCGCGCTTTAGGTCTCGAAGTTGGCGCAGACGAATTTCTCAGCAAGCCGATTAATCGGGCCGAACTGGTAGCCCGCCTTCGTTCGCTCACCCGGCTCAAAACTACCACCGAACAATTGCGCCGCAAGACCGAAGAAAATCGCCGCTTGAACGACGAACTGCGTATGAAAAATTCCCAAATGGCCCACGAATTGCAAATGTTGGTGAATAAAGCTCATAGCTAATTGAATTAGTACCCAGACTTTCGCTTTGGTAGTAGCGGTTTATGCTTTTTAACTAAATAATCCGTAAACAGGTTTTGGTAGGGGTGGGGTTTCCCCGCCCAATTTACCCTGGCATTCGATTTTCGGGCGGGTAGACCTCATGGGTGTCAAGTTAAGGAAATCACAAAATGCCAGATGCGGCGTAGGGGCGAATCGCATACGCCCTTGAACCCTGGGTCGGGTCAAAAAGGGCGTATGCGATTCGCCCCTACCAAGAACCCAGCCCTGACCAATTAAGCCGTAACAGCCTCAAAATTGGTTTGTGAAAGACTTAACTTGACACCTATGAGGAAACCTCGCCCCTACCCTGTTTATGGCTTATTTTGTTAAAGACCATCAATCGCTACTACTTTTCGTGGTCTGGGTAGAAATTTTGTGCTTAAGCCGGGCTTATTTTTCGTCGCCCGCTGAGTCGCCGGGACTATAAGCTGGGTCAAGTTCGGTCATAACTGCTTCGGGGTCTTCGCCCGCCTCAATACGGTCAAGCGCTTCACCAAACTCGTCGCCTAGTTCTTCGCCCAGGCCGCTTTGCTGGCCCATTTTGCGCGCCCATTTTGCTACACTCTGCGGGTCATCTGCATCCAGTCCTGCCATCATTCGGTCAAACTGATAAATTTCTTCGCCTTCGCTGGTGGCACTACGCCCAACCGCAAAACGCGAAAAGAGCCGGTTTAGCTCTGCGCTACCACACCTGGGGCAAACCAGACCACCCGCGGCTTGTTCGGCGACGCTGATGCTTTTGAAAAAAATGCTACTCTTGCGCTGACATTTGTTACAGCGATATTCGTAAATTGGCACGCGGCTTTTCTCCCTGAAAATCTATTAAGATTGTACCGAATACTGTACCATAGGGCTGAACTCAACGCAATAAATACTATTGCTCTATTGCTTTTTTAGCTCACTTGGATTATACTCAAAGTATGGCGGCGGAGTGCGCGAAAGAAGCCACCATACCTTCAGCAGTTCAAAAAAAGTGTATCTATAATCGCCTGTTGCTAGAGCCGACCTGACTAACCGTTGGGGTTGAGCCAGCCTATTATCATAAATGTAAGTCTTCGCGCTGGGACTTCCACAAGGAGGATTTTTCACAATGGATTTTTCGGACAAAACTTTGACCTGTCGTGAATGTAACAAAGGGTTTCTTTTTACCGCCGGCGAACAAGATTTTTTCCGTCAAAAAGGACTGGTCAATGAGCCGGGCCGCTGCCCTGAATGTCGTGCCAAACGACGGCAGCAGGCGGCAACAGCAGGTATTACCACTCCCACCGATGCGCCCGTTTCAAGTGTACGCGAAGTTAGTACAGTAGTCTGCGCGGAGTGTGGCAAGGAGACGACGGTTCCGTTCCGACCTCGTCTGGCACGTCCGGTCTATTGTAGTGAATGTTTTGCACGGCAGCGCAGCGCCGTTCCTGTACCCGCGAACGAAGTTCCGGTTTCCTAAGAATCTTCTGGCTCTCGGTTTCTAGTCAGGGATAAAGTCACTACTTTATCCCTGACTAGCACTTGCCGCACCGGAAAATACAAACCTCGAAGATATTATACCTTTTAAGAGGCGCTAAATCTAGCCGCCTCTTTGTCATTCCCTCCTTTTCTTCTTTATTTCCGCTAGTCTTCTTAGTTTTTGAAAATTTTTTGCAAAAAATTTTCAAAAACTAAGAAATTTCTGTTTCCGGGCTGGTTTTGGATTTTGTAAAAAATCCAAAACCAGGCTAGAAATGGGCTTTAATTTGCAGGTAAGCGAAAGCCCTGATTTTGAAACTTTTGGGGTAAAAAAGGTTTCAAAGATAAAAGTGTGGTAAAATCGCAGCAAAGTGGACAGTTTGGCAGCGTAGTGTGGACGAAACAGCCAGGGTTGTTTGTAAAATCGCCTTAATAGTATAAAGTGAAGGCGAACTTAACATCCGCTCGGTTGAGACGGTTTGTTAATGAAAGGTTAGCATGGCGGTTCGGATTGAAGCGGAGGTTGAAGGTAAGGCATCTCTGACTAAAAAGCCTTATTTCTTCAGCCGTGCAAATTTCAAAAAGCTGGGCCGTTTCTGTCCGCCTCCTCTGGCGCTGGCTCTGTTAGTTTTTGGATTAAGCTGGCTGCTTGGATTTTTACGCGGGCCGTTGCAAATAACCATGGGCGATGATAACCGACTTGACCAGCTTTATCTGGCTACCGGCGAAGGTGGTTTTTACCAGCCGGAGAGCCGATTAACCACCGAAGCGGATGGTCGCAAAAGCAAAGTAACCTATCGCTGGGCTGGACGGACTTCTTACATTAACTTGCCCTGGCCCACCGAAGCGGTGCCTCTCAAAGCCACCCTGCGCGTAAGCGCGCCTCGCCCGGAACGTGCGCCGGATAAGGGCGGCACGACCCTCAAAGTAAGCGGGGTATTTGAGTGGGACGAGCTTAAATTGGGACAGTTCGATTTGACCGGGCTGTACGAGGGTAGTGATTATGTCTTCAAAATCCCGGTACACCTGCGACCCAATCTGGCAGCGTTGGCCCTGCGATTCGAGGCCAGCGACCTTTATCCCTTTGCCGCCAGCCGCGACCCGCGTGGCCTTTCGGTTATCTTTTTCAGCCTGAAGCTAGAGCCGGATTACGCCGAATTAGGTTGGCGGGGTTGGCTGGCAACTCTGGCCCGACCCGGTCTGCTGGCGATTATAACTTTTTGCATCTGGGGGATTGCCAATCTAATTTTACGGCAGAACCGTCTGGCCTTGCTGCTCCAAGCGGGGGCAGGTTTGTTGCTGCTGTTGAGTATGCTGTTCTGGTCGCTGGAAGCCGAGCCACTTTATGCGCCCTGGGCTTTTATTTTGCCGCTAGGCTGGTTGCTGGTCGGGCTGGCGGTGCTTTTTAGTCGTCGGGCCGAACATTTGCCTGCACCGTTTGTTTTTGCCGCGACGCTTTTCCCACTTGTGCCACTGGCCCAATTTGCCTTTGGGCGGCTCAACCTCTACAGTGTCAACCCTTCCTCAGTTATTATCGGCTTATATTTTTGCGCTTTGCTGGTGAGTGGGGCGTATTATATTGGAGCTAACGCCGCTCGTTTTGAGCAAGCTTTTGAAATGGTGATGCTTTTCGCCGCGCTGGTTTCGTTTGGCTATACCCATTTTAGTACCTGGCAAATTGACCTCTACCGGGGCAGCGATTTTCGGCTGTACTATCAGTTTGCGCCCGCCGATTTTGGACAATTAGCCGAGGCTGTATCGCCGCTAATGAGCGTATTGCTATGGCCTTTCCAGCGTTTGTTTAGGGCGGATGCGTGGGCGGCGCTGGGGCTATGGCGTGGCCTGAACGAAGTTTTGCTGGTAGTTAGCTTGCTGCTGCTGGTGCGCGTCTTCGGTGGGGTAAGGCAGGGCCGACACTATACTCCGGCAGTGCTTTTCCTGGGCCTGAATTTTGGACAGGCCGCCGAAAATATCGGACTGGGCCAATCTGGTATTTTCGTATTGCTGGGCCTGGCGCTGACGGCGTGGGGCTTGAAAGAAGGTCAATTCGGTAAGGCTGGGGCGGCTTTGGCGCTGGTAGTCAGTCTGAAAATTTATGTGGTGCTGGCGGTTTTTTCGCTTTTAGGGCAGAAACGGCGCTCGGTACAGGCTATTATCGGGCTATTGGTCGGTCTGGCAACTTTAACAATGTTAGCAGTATTGACGGGCGGCTGGAATATTATAGCCAGCTATTTTTCCAAACTGGCTTTGGAATATGCTACGCCTTCGGTACTTATCTCGAATCAATCATGGGAGGGGTTTGTCTATCGCCTTTCGTTGCCGGAGGTTGGTCGCGATTACAAAGGCGATATTCCAATATGGGCTGGGGGGTTGGTTTACGCCGGAATTTTGGCTATCACGGCCTTTACGCTTTTCACGGTCTGGCGAACCCGCCAACTTGAGCCGAAATTAGCAGGTAGCAGCGAACAATTGCGCTTCGCTGTATTAATCCTGTTAAGCCTGATTATTCCGCCGTCGGTCTGGCTCTATGCCACCCTTCCGGCCTTAATTGCAGTAATGGCGGTACTGGTTGGACTGAGTTCGGATAAAGTGCAGCGCTGGCAACTGGTTTTGTTTGGGTTGGCCTACGCTATTCTGGCTTACGGTAGTCGCTTCGATTTCTTCCAGGATAGCGCCGTCGGGCTGGCCCGGTTGGGTAGCAGCTACCGTTTTCTGGCAATGCTGCTGCTATGGACGCTTACGTTGCATTTGCTCTGGCTCACCACGGAGGCACGGAGGAACACGGAGAAATTAAGTGATGAGTGATGAGTGATGAGTGATGAGTATTTGAAGTAGTAGGGTTTTAGGGTTAGCCGGTGTTGTGGGACATTGCTCCGCCAATGGATTGTGTTGAAGAGTAAAAATTCGTAGGAGGTGCAATCCAATGCGCGTCAAGTTAAGCCTTTTCCTTTGGATTGATACTTCGGTGTGGTTCGCCCCGGAATTTATTCCAGGGCGAACTTGCTCAAGCTACCCATTTCACGAGTAGCCTCCTAAGTTGACGCGCTTGGGATTATCCTCACTGATAATTTGTGGTTAAAGCAATCCCGTTCCCTGTGCCAGCATATAGGCGCTGACTGTCAGGAGCAAAAGATTGAGGGCGAGTTTGAGGGTAGTTGGTTTTAGTTGCAATACGAGCAGCGCCCCTGCCTGTGCGCCCACTAAACCGCCAACCAACAGGGCCGGAAGCAAGTGCAAATCGAGTTTGCCAGATAACCACAGAGTGATGCTGCCGGAGGTAGCTGGGGCAATTACAGATAGTAAGGATGTGCCGACGGCGATGCGAAGCGGTAGGCCCAGTAGTGCCACCATAAGCGGCACCATAATAAAGCCGCCGCCCACGCCAAACATGCCGGACAGAAAGCCGACCACTGCCCCGATAGCAAATCCGCCCAGCAAGTTTATTCGATAATTGTATTCCTCCCCAGCTATTTCTTTGTGCCGGGTCAGAATCAGCCTGTCTATAAAGCGCGGTGGGGTAGCCGAAGGTTGATTGGTTGAGGTTGATTTAGTTTCGGATGGCTTCGGCTCGGCCTGCAAGAAGTAGAATATGGCGACGCTGGCGGTCAGTAAGCCAAACAGCAGTTTTAGCAGGCTGGTAGACATTCCAACCGTGAGCAGAGCGCCGAACTGAGCGGTGATAATTGAACTGGTTGAGAGGCTGATAGCGAGGGCTAAATCAATCGTGTGCTGCTTGAAGTGGCGCGTCACGCCGGAGAGGGCCGTACCAATAATATAAACCAGACTCAGCGCAATCGCCTCTTTGATAGGTACACCCATAATGGTCAGGAGCGGCACGAGAATAAAGCCGCCCCCTACCCCGAACAACCCGGAGAGCGTACCAGTTACCAAGCCGATTACAAACAGAAGAAGTAGCATTTCCATTGATTAGTTATCTTTGTCCACCAATTCGGGTATTGCTCTTGAAGTTAGTACTTTGGCGAAATCCGCCCCGAAATACCCACAGGGCAACCCGTTGGGCATTTCGGGGAGATTTTGCTCAAGATAGTAATTCAAAAAAACCACATTTTCAGCTTTCTTCAAAAGCAATAGTTAAGGACTGCTTCATTCCCTCAAGCATTTTATGCGAATTTTCGAGCCGTAGTTGCCAGCTTTGCCAGATGGGGGCGGCGTGGGCAAATTCGTCCTGTAGCCGGACAAATTCGGCCTGATAATTCTGTACCAGTTCCAGCAATTTTTCGATTAAAATATTCAGCACTTCATACTGGGCGGCGACTTCAAACAGATTTTTCAGCATCTGAAAACGGTCTTCTCCCCCTGGGGGTAATTGCATACTTTGCGCCAGCCGCAAGATTTCCAGCTTTGATAAATAGAATCCGGCCTTAACGGGCGTGGTCAAGTGGTTTATCAGGCTTCGTAAGCCCTGCTCATTTACCTTCATTTCTGGCTCGACTTCTGAGGTAGAAAGAACGGAGTTAATGTTCGCCTCTTTTTCAGTTTGATTCAGGGTTTCGGTCAAATATTGAAAATCGAGGCTGACGAAAGCCAGAGTTTCTTCGGCAAGATTGCGGTAAAAATCGCTCAAGGTTATTCGGCCCAGCGCCAGGGTAAAGGCGGGTAGCCACGCCAGCAAATGTTGTTGCAGAAAATCACGAGAGGCGTGGGCCA
>JBBQXW010000157.1:0-15871 GCA_038209275.1 Chloroflexia bacterium
CCACCTTCGGTTCGGCGGGGCAAGTATTCTCAACCACATCAATGGGCAGTCCCCGCGCCAACCATACCGCGACGCTACTTCAAAATGGAAAGGTGCTTATTGCAGGTGGCTTCGAGCGCGAGGGAGTTTTTTTAGCCAGCACCGAACTCTATGACCCGCTTACCAATAAATTTACGCCCGCCAGCCCGATGAACCAGCGCCGAATTAGCCACACCGCCACGCTTTTGCCCGATGGCAAGGTATTAATAATTGGTGGACTGAACGGGCGCAGTGCCACAAATTCGGCTGAACTATACGACCCCGCAATGAACCAATTCCAGCCAGTCGGCCAGTTACAGGTAGCTCGTACCGACCATACAGCAACCCTTCTGCCTGATGGAAAAGTTTTAGTGGTAGGAGGCTCGACGAGCGGAACTCAGGCGGGTACATTGGTCGAAGCCGAATTGTACAATCCCACGACGGGCCAGTTTCAGCTAACTGGTTCGCTTTCGACTGGCCTTACTTCCCATGCCGCGACCCTTTTGCCCGGCGGAAAAGTTTTAATCAGTGGCGGCGCAACCGCTCCCCGAAAACTTTTCGCTGGAAACGAAATATATGACTCCGCGACTGGTCGGTTTAGCCTTACCAGTTCGCTTAATTTTTTGCGCTACAAACATACTGCGACCCTTTTGCCCAATGGCGAGGTTCTAATCGTGGGCGGCTCAGACGAGCGAGATTGGCAGGGTTTACGCGAGTCAGTAGAGTTGTACGACCCGGCTAAAGCCACATTCGTACCGGGTGGCAAGCTGCTATCAAGCCGCTTTAAGATACCAACCGGGGCAATACTGCTGCAAAGCGGCAAAGTTTTAATAGCAGGTGGTAGTCGGCAGGTTGAGCTATACGACCCGACCACTGCCAGCTTTAACTCAGTAGCGGGTAGTCTTAACGAGGCGCTTTACTTTTCAACCGCTACTCGATTGAATGACGGGCGGGTTTTGCTGGTGGGTGGCTATAGTAATGCAGCGCGTGGGCCGATTTGCAGCGCTAACGCTTGGCTCTACCAGCCCTGATTATTGGCGCGGTTGGCCTGAATTTTAGGAAATTTCAAAATTTAGAAATTTGTCAGCATAGTGAATGTGAGAGAGGAGCAAGATTGTGTCTATAATTGAATCCGAGACTACTGGTTTACCTTCGTTCGATGAGCTTCCGGCTAAACCGGGCAATCCGCCCAATTCGGCCTGGGGTCTGTGGGGCGACGATGACGAGATTGGCACGATAAATCTTTTGACCCCCGAACGGGTTGCTGCTGCCGCCAAACTGGTGCAAAGCGGCAAAACCTTCGCCCTTAGCTGGGAACTGGAATTGCCCAATCCGCCTCTATTCGGGCGCGAGAAATTGCGCCACGAAATTAAAAACAAGCGCCCCAACGTTAACGACGATGTTTACCACGATTTCAATACGCAATCTTCCAGCCAGTGGGACGGCCTGACCCACTACGGCAACAATACTCACCACAGCTTTTATAACGGCGTACAACAATCGCAGATTACCGGGCAACCCGGCACGCGCAACAGTATTCACCATTGGGCGCGGCGCGGTATTGCGGGTCGAGCGGTGCTGGTGGATTACGCACGCTGGGCCGCTAAAACTGGCCTGGAATATAGCCCCGGCACGCGCCACGAAATCACCGTCGAAAATTTGCAAGCCGCCGCCCGCGACCAGGGCGTAACTTTTCAGGTCGCCGATATTCTGATTGTGCGCTCTGGTTGGGTCAACTGGTATCTTGGGCGTAGCACCGAGGAACGCGAAGCGCTGGTCGCCAACTGGCCCTATCAGGCTGTCGGCATGGCCCAGGGCGAAGAAACCTTGCGCTTTTTGTGGAACAACCATTTTGCCGCCGTTGCGGGCGATGCGATTGCCTTTGAAGCGTATCCGCCTCAGCCGCAAAACGGTTTTATGCACGAAACTATTCTAGCACTGTGGGGGATGCCCATTGGCGAAATGTTCTATCTGGAAGCGTTAGCCGAAGATTGTGCTGCCGACGGGCGCTACGAATTTTTCTTTACCTCTGCCCCTCTCAACAAGCTGGGTGGGGTCGCGTCGCCGCCTAATGCCCTCGCCATTAAATAATATTATGAGTAGCAGAAGTTAGGATTTTCATTTATACTTGAGCCAAAGCTTGAAAAAATTTATTGTAGGAAAACCGCTGCAAAGATTTTCCTACAATAAAAAAATCGAACGATAGGTAGAATACTATGGCAGACAAAGAGAAAGAACTTTTAACCGTTCAGCAAGCCGCCGATTTTTTAGGAGTTTCGAGAATCAAGATTAGTCGCTTGCTAAAAAATGGCACGTTATTAGCAAAGCCAAACCCGCTCGACAGCCGCCAAAAACTAATTCCGCGTGAGCAACTGGATAGCTTGAAGCCATACACGCTTAGTAAGCCCAATTCCAAAACCAAAAAAGTTTATGATTCAGACCCACAAGAACCAGCCGAACCCAACGAAGCAACTAGCGAAAAAGCCGCCGAAGCCGCCGAAGCCAACCAGAGGGTTGAAGATTTTTTAGCCTCGTATCAGCCTAAAACTCCGCTCGGTAGGAAGCTTTTAGAGGTTCGAGCCGCCATGATTGCGGCGGGTGAGCCTATGCTCACTTTAGAAGAGGTAGAACGCGAAATTGCCGAGCGTAGAGGTGGCGTTGGATACCGCTAAAAAACTCACGTTTATTGATTCAGGCGTACTAATAATTGCGACGCGCACAAATGACCCTCTGATAGGAACGGCGGTAAAATTCCTTGATGCGGCAGAACGTGAATTTGCTTCCAGTCAATTTGTCGTGTTGGAAGTAATGCCTAAAGCAACTTATCACAAGAAGAAAGATGAAGTGGATTTTTATAATGCCTTTTTTGCCGGAGTACGTTACTGGGCCGATAATTTGCCCGAAATAGTTGAACAGGCGAAATTTTTAGCTAACACTTACGGGCTTTCCGCCCTGGATGCCCTTCATGTCGCGGCGGCACTGTCGGTTCAAGCAGACGATTTTATAACCAGTGAACGTGGAGTTACACCTTTGTTTCGAGTTAAGGAGCTTAATATTATTTCGCTTCACCCTTAAAAGCCTGCAAGTTTGGTTCAAGCAAAACTTCGGCGCGATTTTTGTTCCATTTAAATTAAAGTGATTGGAGAAAATTATGATTGATCCAAAATTGTTGGAAGCCTGGCTCAGGTCGGTAGAAAACCCGGAGGGCGATACCGTTAGTGAAGCACACAAACTGTTCTACAGCCTGAGTTCCGAAGAGACGAAGCAGGAGTATTATAGCGCTTACCTGAATAATCCGGCGCTCAAGCGTTACGTGGAAGACCCTTATTTTCCGCCCGACTATGAGTTTTCGTCGCTGGGCGATTTGCCGGAAGGTTCGCTGGGCTACACCTACTACCGTCACATCGTTGACCATGGTCTCAAGAATATTGAGATGAAGGATTTTGCGGGCTATAAAGCGGCCCTGGAAGTTTCCGCCCCTGGGATGCCCGAAGCCTTGAAATATGCCACTTTTCGTTCGTACCAGACTCACGACCTGATGCACATTCTGGCGGGCTACGGAATTGACCATTACGGTGAGTTGGCGGTTCAAGCATTTGGGCTGGCCCAGTTCAAGCGACCCTACCCCCTCCTGCTGGTTTCGGTAGCGACTGCCCACGCTGCTTTCGTGCGCCCTGACCGGGTCGAGGAATACATGGACGCAATCGCGGATGGCTGGACAAAAGGCAAGAAGGCTAAATTGCTGATTGGCGTGCGCTGGGAAGAGCTTTACAATCGTCCCTTGCTGGAAATACAGCACGAATACAACCTGATTTAATTAAAGAGCCTTGAGTTTAAAGCACACTTAAACTCAAGGCTCTTTTTCCGACTTCAAGATGAAGCTCTCAAAACTTCTTCAACTCGGCTAAGTAGCGTTGTTGGCGAAAAGGGCTTTTGAATAAAAGCATCCCATTCCTGCATAGTTTCATGAGAAGCTACCGCCCGGTCAGTATAACCTGACATACAGACTATTTTTATCTTTTTCCAGCTCTTTCTCAGCTCATCTATTAATTCTTGTCCGCCCATCTGAGGCATGACAATATCAGTCAGCACCAGATCAATCTTACCACCATAACCCTTTAAAAGTTCCAGTGCGTGTTGCCCATTATGAGCTTCAAGCATAATATAGCCCGCCTCTGTCAAAACCCGGTGGATTAGTTCTCTGACTGCATTATCATCTTCTACTATTAGCACAGTGTAAGCTTGACCTGTGACCTCTTTTTCCAAAACTGCCGGGGCTGCTTTACTGACACTCAAAATAGAATTTTCAGAACGTAATAGTGCTTGCATTCTTTTTTCGCTTTTTGCCAGAAGGAAGTTTGCTCCAGGTAAATAGATTTTAAAGGTTGTGCCTACTCCTAGTTCACTGTAAACCCGGATATAGCCCTCACTTTGGTTCACAATGCCATAAACTGTTGAAAGACCCAGCCCGGTGCCTTTGCCGATTTCTTTGGTAGTGAAGAAAGGCTCAAATATTTTTTCTTGAGTAGTTTGATCCATTCCCACCCCGGTGTCGCTAACTGCCAGCATGACATAAGAGCCAGTTTTAAACTGAGGCTGCCCGGCGGAAGGGTAACGTTCGTCCAGTTCTACATTTGCAGTTTCAATAGTTAATTTACCGCCAATAGGCATCGCATCGCGGGCATTGATAGCCAGATTTACGATAACCTGTTCAATTTGACCGGGGTCAGCCAACACCTCTCCCAGGTCAGGGTCGAGCAGTGAACGCAGTTCAATATCTTCACCAATCAATCGTTGCAACAATTTATCCATATCGGTTACTACTTCGTTGAGGTTAATTATGCGAGGCTGCATTACCTGCTGCCGACTAAAAGCTAATAACTGACGGGTTAAAGCAGCCGCCCGGTTTGCCGCTTTTTGAATCTCAGTGACATCACTATAGAGTGGGTCTTCTTCATTAAAGTTTAGCAACAATAGTTCACTGTAGCCAGTGATAGCAGTTAATAAATTATTGAAATCGTGAGCTATTCCGCCCGCCAGTCGTCCGATACTTTCCATTTTTTGAGATTGGAGTAGCTGCTCCTGGGTTTTACGCAAATTTTCTTCTGCTTGATTGCGCTGGGTTATATCTCTCAGCACTTTTACTCGAACGCTTTGACCTTGATACTCGGTTGATTTGCCGCGTGCTTCCACCGGGAAATGAGTGCCGTCTCTTTTTATCGCTATACCTTCATAAGTCTCTTCCGAGCCAACAGCCACCCGATTTTGTAATTCGGCTAAAGTTTGGGGTGTGAAGTATTGGTTAATTGCCTGACCGCTTAATTCTTGTGGGGTGCTATATCCAAACATCCGGGCAATATTTTTGTTAACTTCAATTATAAGTCCATCGTGGTGAACTATCACTCCTTCGAAAGCCGCCTCGCTCAAAACTTTGAAGCGTTTCTCGCTTTCTCGAAGTTCCTGTTCTTTTTGTATGAAGTTGGATACATCGCGGACTGCCACCAACCACCTTGTTCTGCCCTGATGTTCCACTTGCTTTCTTTTAGATTCGGCAAAAAACCGACTACCGTCCTTGCGCAGACAGATACGTAAAGCTGATGCAACCGAATTATTAGAAAAATCTTCTTTTAAGCCGGGCCGACTTTCGGGCGCAACAAAATCCTCAATCGCTTTTCCCACCAACTCTTGCCGAGAATAACCAAATAATTGAGCCAGTTGTTCATTAGCTTCAACAATCACCCCGTTCTCTTGTAAGGCCAGACCTTCGAAGGTGGCTTCACTTAGCACCCGGTAGCGCGCTTCGCTCTCCTGTAAGGTTTGTTCAATTTGTTTTCGGCGCGTTATATCCTGAAAAAAGACGATTAGACCGTGCGGGACAGTATATAAACGCACCTCGTACCAGGATTGAGTGACTTGCGAGAAGGTTTCTAACTGGTTGGGTTTCCCTTCTGCCATCGCCTGGCGATAAAATTTTTCAAGGCCACTACCAAGTAAAATAGGAAATTCTTGCCACATAACTTTGCCTACTAATCCGTCTCTTTCACGATTCCAAATTTTGGCCGCCTGATTGTTAACGTAAGTAAACCGCCAATTGGTATCCAGACTAAATAAGGCTTCTTCGATGCCCTCGATAATCAAGTTACTCCAATAATTTAATTTGTTAGAATTCTCATCACTGGTCAATTCTTGTGCTACCTTGAAATTTTGCTCAGTGCTTGTCTCTTCCTCATGTTGCGGTGACATGTTCTACTCCACAATTCTAAATTCAAAACCCTCGAAGCCTTATAATTGCTAAACAGGACAAAATTTTCTTTAGTTGAATTCGTCAAGTATGTTATATCACTAACTATAAGAATATGGAAGATATTGGGGAAATTTAGCTGCTAAATCTACAAATCTAATCTGAAAACAAGCAAACGTGTGACTTAGTGATGATATAAGATGTGTTTACTAAATTCCTGTTCGGCTAAAACCAGGTTCTTTTTATAGTCGTTGCAAATCAGAGACAACTAAAGGCCACAGAACTTTTTGCAAAAAGTTCTGTGGCCTTTAGTTGTCTCTGATTATGCCTGGTTAATATCGCCGTAAAGTTCGGGACGGCGGTCACGGTAGAACTGCCAGGTGTCGCGGACTTCTTTAATCAAATCGAGGTCAAGGTCGGCGACGAGCAATTCTTCTTCTTTGTCGCTGGCTTTGGCGATGTATGCGCCACGCGGGTTGCAGAAATAGCTTGAGCCATAATATTCCTGCGGGCCAAATTCTTCCTCTACGCCAACCCGGTTAATTGTGCCGACGAAATAGCCGTTGGCAATAGCGTGGCTGCGCTGCTCGATGTCCCACAGATGGTCGGAGAGACCGCGTGCCGTTGCCGAGGGAATATAGACAATTTCTGCTCCGTGCAGACCCAACATTCGCGCTCCTTCCGGGAAGTGACGGTCATAGCAGATATAAATCCCAATTTTGCCGAACTGGGTCTGGAAAACCGGGTAGCCCAAATTGCCTGGCTTGAAATAATATTTCTCCCAGAAACCGGGCAAATGCGGAATATGGGTCTTGCGATAAGTACCTAACAAAGTGCCATCCGCATCAATCATGGCGGCGGTATTGTAATAAATGCCCGTGCCAGCCACTTCATAAATCGGAACAATCAGCGCCATACCGTACTGCTTCGCCAGTTCGCACATCAAATTGGTGGTCGGGCCGGGAATCGGCTCGGCGGTGTCGTACCACTTCCTATCTTGTATCTGGCAGAAATACGGGCCATAGAAAATTTCCTGCAAACAGGTAATTTGTGCGCCTTGCTTCGCCGCCTGTTCTATGTAACCTACGTGTTTGTCAATCATGGCCTTTTTATCGCTCACCCCTTTGGTCTGGATTAATGCACTTCTTACTATCCTTGCCATAAATTCTATTCCTCTTTCTATGTTAAATCAGGACTTTCGCTTTTTCTCTTCCAGCTTTTGAAAATTTTAGCAAAATGAGATTTTTGCTTTTTTCTTAGCTTTTGAAATTTTTTTGCAAAAAAATTTCAAAAGCTAAGAAGGTTTCAGGCTTTAGCCTGAGTGTAGGCGAAAAGAATTAGACTTTAGTTCTGGGAAAATTTTTGCAGAAATTTTCCCAGAACTAAGAAAAAATTATGATGCGGCGGCTTCGTCTGCAATCGAGAGTACTTCATCAACCGCTCTGACCCCGACCATCATTTCGTCTTCGGTGATGGTGAGGGGTGGCGCGATAAAGAGCATGTTGTAGCGGCAGAACACGAACACGCCACGCTCCATCAGAGCGTTTTTCAGTTTGGCAGTAAGCGCCTGGTCTTTGCCGTTCCAGGGCGGCATACCTTCGCGGGTCTGGCGGTTCTTGACCAGTTCAATGCCGCAGAAGAGACCCAGCCCGCGCACATCACCAATCGAAGGGTGTTTGTCTTTGAGCAAGGTCAGCTCGTTCAGCAGCTTTTTGCCCAACCGGGCGCTGTTCTCTACCACGTTTTCTTCTTCGTAGGCTTCCAGCGTGGCGATTCCGGCGGCGCAGGCCAACGGATGACCGCTATAAGTCAGCCCGCCCCAAAACATATGGTCTTCAAAATAATCCGAAAGTTTCTGGTTGATAATCGCGCCACCAAGCGGCACGTAGCCGGAGTTAACCCCTTTGGCGAAGGTCATAATATCGGGGGTCGCGCCGTAGTGGTCGGCGGCGAACCATTTGCCAGTGCGCCCGAAGCCGGTCATTACCTCGTCGAAAATCAGCATAATGCCGTATTTGTCGCAAAGCTGGCGCAAGTAGGGAATATAGTCGGCGGGTGGCACAAAAATGCCGTTCGTCCCGGTGACAACTTCGACCAAAATTGCTGCAACACTATCCGGCCCTTCAAATTGCAGCACGTCTTCGATATTGTGGGCGCACTGCATCGAGCAAACTTCGCCGCAGCCTTTGAAGGAGCAGCGATAGGCGTAGGGGTCTTGCACCCGCACGACACCGGGGATACCGGGTTCGTTGGCCCAGCGTCGGTTGTCGCCCGAAAGTGTGCTTGCCCCCGCCGTCGCGCCGTGATAAGAGCGGTAGCGGGTAATAATTTTGTGCCGCCCGGTGTAGGCGCGGGCCATTTTAATGGCGTTTTCGTTGGCTTCCGCTCCGCCCACCGTAAAGAAGGTCTTGACCAAATCGCCCGGCGTGCGCTCTGCCAGCATCCGGCCCAGGGTAGCGCGGGCCTCGTTCTGGAAGTTTGGGCCAATAAAGCAGAGCTTCTCGGCCTGCTCTTTGATAGCCGCCACTACTTTGGGGTGCTGGTGGCCCAGGTTCGAGTTGATTAGCTGGCTCGAAAAATCCAGGTAGCGTTTGCCATCACTATCCCAAAACCACGAACCTTTCGCCTCGCTAATCACGAGCGGGTTAGTGTTGGCGGCTTTCTGCACCGACCAACTCACCATGACGTGTTTCGCCGAGTCTTCCTTGACTCGCTCGGCGTTGACCGCATTTATTTCTACTGACATTCTTTCCTTCTCCTTGATTTAGAGTGAGCAGAGTAAGATTTAACCACAGATGAACATCCACCCTACGGGCGTAAACACAGATTAGCACAGAGGTTTTTAAAGATTAGGAATTGAGTGGAATTTAGTAGTAGCGATTTGCCCAATCGCTTTAGATTTTTTAATCCAAAAAGCGATTGCAGCCAGTGGCCCGATTGGGCAAATCGCTACTACTTTAATATAGAGTAGCTGCAAATATCGGTGTTTATCTGTGTTAATCTGTGGTTTTAATTTTTTAGACCAATTGAAAGGTCTTTCTAGGCACAAATTTACCGTCGCCCGCCTTGCCCAAGAATTGTCCTTTATCTATAATGACATTGCCTCGACTGAGTACGGTAGTCGGTACACCCTTCACCACCCGACCTTCATACGGATTATAGTCCACCTTCATGTGTAAAGTGTCTACTCCCAGTGTCATAGTCGCTTCGGGGTCGAATACTACAATATCGCCGTCTGTGCCGATAGCGATAGTGCCTTTCTTGGGAAAGAGTCCCATCAATTTTGCGGGGTTGGTGCTGGTTAGTTCTACAAAGCGATTAAGAGTGATTCTGCCGCCAACAACTCCACCATCATACATTAAGCTCATCCGAGTTTCAATTCCTGGAGCACCGTTTGGAATTTTACTAAAATTGTCTTTGCCGAGTTCTTTTTGCTCAACCATACAGAACGGACAGTGGTCGGTGGATACCACTTGTAGCTGGTTGCCCGCCAGACCCTTCCAAAGTACGTCCTGATTCCACTTCTCGCGCAATGGTGGCGACATAACGTATTTCGCGCCCTCGAAACCGGGTTTCTCGTAATCTTCGTAGCTGAGGAAGAGATATTGTGGGCAGGTCTCGGCGTAGGCGGGTATGCCCATATCGCGGGCCTCCCGTACCTTCTCAAGCGCATCGGCACAACTGAGGTGAACGATGTAGACGGGGACACCCGCCATTTCCGCCAGGGCAATTGCCCGACGGGTTGCTTCACCTTCGGCGCGGGTCGGACGGGTCAGGGCGTGGTACTTGGGCGCGGTTTTGCCTTCGGCTAACGCTTTTTGCACCAGCACATCAATTACGCCACCGTTCTCAGCGTGCATACAGATAAGGCCGCCATTGTCGGAAGTGCGGCGCATGGCCTTGAAAATGCTGGCATCATCGAGCATAAAGACGTTCGGGTAGGCCATAAAAAGCTTAAAACTGGTCACGCCTTCTCGCGCTATCATATGATCCATTTCGCTGAGAATCTGCTCGTTAATCTCGCGGGCGATAACATGAAATGAATAATCAATTACCGCCTGCGGTTCGGCCTTTTGCTGCCATGTTTCCAGCGCCCCACGAAGCGACCCGCCAAACTCCTGAATCGCAAAATCAATAATGCTGGTAGTGCCACCAAAAGCGGCTGCTACCGTTCCTGAGAAATGAGAGTCACTCGACGCGGTTCCGCCGAACGGCATTTCATTATGCACATGAACGTCTACCCCGCCCGGAATAACGTATTTCCCGGTAGCATCCACCGTTGTATCGGCGGTTATAGTTGCTGCCAGGTCTTTGCCAATTAGCGAAATAACGCCATCTTCGATGAGAACATCCGCCGTGTAAATATCTGAAGCCGTAACAATTGTACCGCCTTTAACCAGCGTTTTCATAAACCCTCCTGTCTAAAATTTACTTGCCCATATCGAATATTTGTGCTATTATACCTAAAAATAACTATCCAATTTACTTCTTTTAAGAAAGTTTACAACGACAACCAAATTAACGCCAGAACGCGAAGAAGCCATAATTGCCACTTACCTTGCCGGAGCTTCACTTGAGCAAACTGCCGCACTTTGTGGTCACTCAATTAATACTTGCTTCAACGTTCTACGCCGTCATAATGTCGCTACCCGAAGCCGCCGAATAACCAAAGAAGAAGAGCAAGCCATGATTGCGGCTTATCTAGCCGGAGCTTCCGCTAAAGAGGCGGCGGCTCCTTTTGGTTATTCAGGTGATGCCTGTCGCAAAGTTTTAAGCCGCAATGGGATTGCTGCCCGCAGCCAGCAAATCACGAAAGAACACGAAGAAGGAATGATTGCGGCTTATCTGGACGGAGCTACTCAAAAACAGGCCGCTGCACTTTTTGGTCATCCCGCCGCTGCTGCCTTAAAGCCCTGCGGCGCAATAATATTCCAGCGCGAAGTTTACAAGTACCATTAGAACATGAAGAAGCCATGATTGCTACCTATTTAGCCGGAGCTACTCTCAAAGAAGCAGCTGCCCCTTTTGGCTATTCCCTCAATACCTGCCACGCTGCTTTGCACCGTCATAGCCTGACTGCCCGAAGCGTTTCAGAATCTCAGCGTCATTATGCGGTAGATGAAAGCTTTTTCGACCAGATTGATAGCGAAGAAAAAGCCTACTGGTTAGGTTTTCTTACCGCCGATGGTTCAGTTAATGTTAAAAACGGTTCGGTAAAGTTAACCTTGAAATCATCCGATGCTGACCATGTGAAAAAATTTGCCACTTCGCTCCATTCTGAACACCGTGTCGTTATTAGACAAACTAATCATTCTGGTAAAAGTTATTCGACTGCTAACATTATTATCATTTCTCTGCGGCTGGTACGAGCTTTAGAACGGTTGGGCGTGACGGAACGCAAAAGCTTTACGGTAGAACCCTGCCAACAAGTGCCAGATGAACTTTTGGCTGCTTACTGGCGCGGTATTTTCGACGGCGACGGCTCTATTGGTCAGTACAAAACCTCAAGGTCGAACTGGCGCATCTACCTTTGCGGAAGTCGAGCCACTATCGAAGGTTTCCGTGTTTACCTCAGCCAATTCATCAATAGTGCCGCAACCGTCAGGCCACACGGCAGCATCTTTATGATTGAGTATACTGGGATGCGTTTGCCGAAAACGATTGCACACTTGCTCTACAAAGACGCAACGGTGTATCTTGACCGCAAGTACGAACTGGCCCGGCGGCTAATAGCGGAGGGCCAGCCCGACTAGCTAATACTAGGCGAAAATTCGCTCTTCTTCGGGTCGCCACATGGGAGGGACGCGATAAATATCGCTCTCGACCAGCGTAATGCAATCTTTGACCGGGCAGACGTGGACGCAAAGTGAGCAACCATCGCACTTTTCGGCAATAACATCGTAGGTCGGGCGCTCGGTTGGTGTATCGCTGCCACCATCGGCGGCACCGCCACCTGCCGCCATTTGCACCAGATTGACGGTTTTGCCAATGGCTTCCAGGCCCACGCCATCGTTGCAGGCCACAAAGCACAGGTCGCAGGAGATACATTTCGACTGGTCAATATGGGCAATTTCGCGGCGGTTAAATTCCAGGCCGCTATGTTGTTTTACCTTTGGCACAATCAGCCCGGTCATTTCTTCAATCGTTCCGAAGCCCTTGCGATCCATGTAATCGTTGAGACCTTTAGTGAGGTTGTCAATGATGCGGAAGCCGCGCAACATCACGGCAGTGCAGACCTGTACCGCACTCGCCCCCGCCAAAAAGTGTTCAACCGCATCTTCCCAGTAATTGATGCCGCCCATTCCAAAAATCGGCAGATTAGTCTTGTCGCGCAAAGTACTGACGCAGCGCAGCGCCACCGGCTTGACCGCCGTGCCGCTATAGCCGCCGTAGCAGGTCTGCCCGCTCACGTCCGGCATTGGCTCGACCTTTTCAATATCTACGCCAATCATGCTTAAAATAGTGTTGATGGTGGAGAGACCATCTGCGCCGCCGCGTTCGCAGGCCTGACCAATTACGCCTATATCAGTGACGTTGGGCGTGAGTTTGGCAAAAACCGGGATGGTGGAATATTTCTTAACCCAGCCGGAAATCATTTCAGCTAAATCGGGGTTCTGGCTCTGTTCGCTGCCCATGTGCTTTTCGGGCATTCCGTGTGGGCAGCCGAAATTAAGTTCAATTGCGTCTGCACCTGCATCCTGAACAGCGATAACCAATTGCCGCCAACCGTCTTCCTCGACGCTGTGCATGATGCTGGCAACAACGGCGTGTTCAGGGTAGCGGTCTTTGAGCCAGCGAATATCTTGTAGCCAGGCTTCCAGCGTTCGGTCAGTAATTAATTCGATATTTTCAAAGCCAACCACATTGGCGGCACCCAGCCGACCACCACGCGGGGTCAAGCGCCCAAATCTGCCGGTGACATTGACAATTGGGTCGAGGCCCAGGGTTTTAGTGACTGCACCGCCCCATCCCGCTTCAAACGCTCTGGCAATCTGCTTGCCGTAAGTTGCGGGCGGGGCCGAGGCCAGGAAAAACGGATTAGGGGCTTTCATGCCTTTAATATTAATTGACAAATCTGCCATGTGTTTACTCCTGATGGTCTAGCTTATTTATAATGGATTGAATTTGCTTTACATGTGCTTTACAATGAACAAGTGGTGATAGTGTAATATACAACGGGAGAAGGCTTAACGCAATAGTCTACGGAAAATTAAATTACAAATTTGGCAAAATAATTTTGTGCAATGAGGCTGTGGCAGAAAGGCAAAAAGTATGGTAGCAACCACTGGCTTTAAAGACCGCTATGGAATGGCGCTCAGTACCAGTTCGGCGGTGGCGGCGGCGCGCTATGTTGAAGGAATTGATTTGCTGCTTTCCTACAATCTGGGCTTAGACCTGAAGTTGAGCGAAGCGATTATGGCGGACGAAGGTTTTGCAATGGCGCACGCAGCCCTGGCGGTAATTTATCAGTTACGCGGCGATTTGCCGATGGCGCAAGCCAGTGCCGCCCGTGCTACGGCTTTAGAGAATGGGATTTCGCGGCGGGAGCAGCAACACATTAAGGCGATTGCTACCATAATGCGCGGCGACGGCCCAAAAGCGCTTGAACTTATCCAGGAGCATCTGGCCGAATTTCCCCGCGATGCGCTGCTGTTGTTTCAGGCTAATATGCTGCTGATGTATTCGGGCCAACAAGACCGCCGCCAGCAAACCCTGGCGCTGCTCGAAAGCGTCCAGTCACACTACGGTGAAGACTGGTGGTTTATGGGCATGTTGAGCTTTGTCTACCACGAACTTGACCGCTTTGAGGAGTCGCGCCGTTTTTCGGAGCGTTCGCTCGATTTTTATCCACGCAATGCCAACGCCGCCCACAATCTGGCCCATGTCTTTTACGAAACGGTTGACCACACCTCCGGCCTGGATTTCCTGAACAAGTGGCTGACCGATTACGAACGGCAAGCGCCGTTTCACTGCCACCTTAGCTGGCACATCGCCATGTTCGAGATGGCGGCGGGGCGCTACGGGCGGGCGATGGAACTTTTCGAGGAAGGTATTCGGGGTAACGCCATGTCGCGTTCGGCTCTGCCCGATGCCGCATCGCTGTTGTGGCGCTGCCAGCTATACGGCTATAATCAGGTCACTTTGCCCTGGGATGCCGCCCGCGAGTTTGCCGTGCGGCTGGCTTCCAAGCCCGGCTTTGCCTTCAACGATGCTCACGCCGCGCTGGTGCATGTGGCGATGGACGATAGTGCGGCACTGGAAAATTTGCAAAGCGGTTTGCGTGAATTAGCTACGCAAGGCCACCCGGTAGCGGGGCAGGTAGTGCTGCCTCTAGTCAAAGGTTTGCAGGCTTTCGGGCAGCGCCAGTATGAGGAAGCCATTTACTTTATCGAGCCAATCGCCCCTGAACTGGTGCGAATCGGCGGCAGCCACGCCCAGCGCGAAATCTTTGAAGATACTTTGTTAATCGCTTATCTTCGTTCAGGCCACTACGCCAAAGCCGAAAGCTTGCTGCGTCAGCGTCTATTCCGCCGCGAGTGGGCGCGAGATTATTTCTGGCTGGCCTCTGCTCAATCAGGCGCAGGTAACAATACTGCCGCCCAATCCAGCCGCCACGCCGCCCTACAACGCTGGCCCAACGCCGACCTCGATGCCCCGGAACTGGTATAATTAAGCTCTAGTTTTAGCACAAATTTGTATGAGCTTCGATTGGTCGGAAAATCTTTATATGACAAGGAGATATTGCTATGCACCGTAGCATTTTGAGTAATGTAATTATTGATTGTGAAGACTTTGATGCGGGGGTTAATTTTTGGAGTGAGGCGCTGGGTGTGAAAGTGACCGAGTCGGAAGGCGATAACTACGTTGATCTGGAACGAGTGCCGGGTATCAACCTGGACATCGGGATTCAGCGCGTGCCGGAACGAAAGACCGTCAAGGGCCGCGTCCATCTCGACATTCGCAGCGACGACGTAGAAGCCGAAGTGCAACGCCTCGAAGCACTGGGCGCACGCCGTCAGGCATACATCGAAACCTGGTGGGTGATGGAAGACCCCTGTGGCAACGAATTTTGCGTTATTCAAGGTTCAGCCGAAAATATGCCCGCTGAGTCTAACAATTGGGAATAACCTTCTGTAATACTAAATCCGTTTGATTAGTATATTAGCGAATTTAGTTATGGTATAATTGTTACAGAGGAAACCCTAATGGCAAGAAGATACAACGAACCTATAGCCGAGCTTGAGCCACTCGAAAACCTGTACAGCTTTCGGCAAGAGGCTGAAGTTTTAGTGTTTCTCGAAAAATATCCTTATCTGCTTCCAACATTGGTAACGGCTTCGGAGAAAATAAAGTTCTATTTTCAGGATGCAAAACTCTGGCTTGGGATTATAATCGACCCTGATACGTCCAGACATTCGCATCTGGTAATCTGGATAGAGACTGCCTTTGCGCCATCGGAAGCTCTCAAGAAACTTGACCAGTTGGTCGAAGAGTGGTGGCTAAAGCTCCCAAATCGAATACTAGATAAAATTTCTACCAATCTGGAATTTGTATGAGCTTCGATTGGTCAGAAAATCTTTATTTGGCGCGAGAACTTGTTGGCAAGCCGGA
>JBBQXW010000158.1:0-15834 GCA_038209275.1 Chloroflexia bacterium
TTGGGCTACGCCCATACCCACGCCCGTCGCAAAGCCCTGTCCGAGCGGCCCGGTGGTGGTTTCGATGCCGGGGGTCAGGCCATATTCAGGATGGCCCGGAGTCTGGCTGCCCCACTGCCTGAATTGCTTTAGTTGCTCCAGTGGCAAATCGTAGCCTGTTAAAAAGAGCATACTGTAAAGTAGCATCGAGGCATGGCCGTTAGAAAGCACAAAGCGGTCACGCCCGACCCATTCAGGATTTTTAGGATTAAACCGCAAATGTTTGGTAAAAATAGTATAGGCTACCGAAGCCAGACCCATTGGCGCGCCGGGATGCCCACTATTGGCTTTTTGTACGGCATCTACCGCCAGGAAACGAATAGTATTTATACAAAGCTCGTCCAATTGCTCCTGTCCGATTTTATTCTCTGTCGCTGTCGTCAAAATAACCTCCACATATAAATTTACGATTTACGATTTACGATTTACGATTAAATAGTTTCTGGTTTCTGGTTCAAGGTTTCTGGTTCAAAAAATCTGTGTTTCTTCATGGTGTTTTAATCGTAAATCGTAAATCGTAAATCGTAAATCGTAAATAATCTAAAAGACCGAATCGTTCACTAATTTTTTATAAAGTTCCTGTTGTCGCTTCATGGCCGCCTGGTAAATCTGGTGACGGGCTGGGTCGGGGTAGAAAGTCTGACCAAAATCGAAATGAGCTTGCTCTAAGCCGTTGTTAGTAGTGGAAACGGCTGCTACCTTATTCTTTGTAGCATCATTCGGGCCAAAAACGCCAAGTTGTTCTAAAGCTAGCAGTGCCGCTCCGCGGCTGGTAGTTTCGCCTTCGTCCGAGGCTACCACCGGGCGATTCAAGACATCTGCCACGATTTGCATCCAGGTCGGCGAATGTAATAGTGCGCCACCACTGGCGATTATCTGTTGAGCCGGAGGCAAATGTTTCGCCATAATCTCATAGAGCAAGCCGAAGCGATAGGCAATACTTTCAATTCCGGCTCGCAAAATTTCAATTGGCTCACTGCTCAAGCTCAGGCCAATAATCGCGGCCCGCGCATGAGCAGCCCAACCAGGGCTGCGTTCGCCTGTCAGGAACGGCAACACCGTCAGGTCGTGACCATCCGGCCTCATCATGCCTAGTTCTTTCTCAACTGCTGCCAGTTCCGGCAACTTAAAGACACTTCGCATCCAGGCAAACAAATTGCCACCCTCACTGAGCGCTCCGCCGACCACAAAGCGTTCCCGGTCAGCGTGATAACACCACAATCCCCAGGGAATCTCGAATTTGTCTGCCTTAAAAGCCACCCGCATGGCGCTACTCGTGCCAATCATGACGGCAATGCGGTCAGTCGAAAAGCAACCACTCCCTAAATTTCCCGCCGCCCCATCTCCAATCGCCGGAAACCAGGGAATTTCCGCCAATCTGGGCCAGCGCCGGGCGTACTCATCCTTGAGTCGTCCTGTCTGCGGTTGATCTATATCAGTCAAGGGCGAAAGATGCTCTGGCGAAAGTTTTAGCACTTCTAAAATCTCGCTGTCCCAATCGCGCCGATTTTGGTCAAACAAGCCTGTGCCGCTTGCCATCGAAATGCTGACTTTACATTCACCAAAAAGTTTCAGGTAGAAATATTCGCCAAAGGAGAGCCAGCGCGCCACGCGCCGGAAAATAACTGGTTGGCTGGTCGCCAGCCACCGCAGCTTTGCGGGGAAATAAGTCGGATGAATTAAACAGCCAGTGCGCGAGTGCAAAGCGCGCATATCCACTTCGCGGCGAAGTTGCTCGGCTGCTTCGGCGCTACGGGTGTCGGCCCAGGTAAAAATCGGGGTAAGGGGCTGATTGTGCTGGTCTACACCGACCAGACTATGCCAGAAAGTATCTATCGCTACCGCTTCCAGCGCCTCGGTCAGTCCGCCCATTCTTTCGAGCAACTGGTCGAGCGCACTAACCACAATCTGAAAAAGTTCGTCGGGGTCTTTTTCGACCCCGCCATCGGCAGTAACATCTAGCTGATATTTAGACTGGATTTCTAGTCCTTCAATGGTGTTGCCGGTGCGGTCATAAATGCTGGCGCGAAGACTGCTGCTGCCCACATCGAGCGTCAAAACTAACGGTTTTTCCGCCTGGTCGCGTGAAATGGTTCCCATTCAGCCGCCTCCACTTTTCCAAAGTCCCTTTGCGTCACAAAGGTTTTACTTCACTCTATTATCGCATACCCTATAGCGCTTTTCAACCATACATAAACTGCCTAAGGGTAGGTTTACCACTTCCCGATTTATGATTGTAGGAGAGAGCTGCGCTCTCGATTTTCTGCCTTTGCCGAAAATCGAGGGCGTAGCCCCTCCTACAATCATAAATCGCGAGTACCCTCTGGGTGCGTAAATCGCCTCTTAAACGCAGGCGGTATCTCGTTCTACTAGCGCGGCCCGGTCAGCCATTTCTTCGTGTTCCTTGATATACTCGCGCACCATCAGGGCTACCGTTGCGCCTTCACCAACGGCGCTGGCAACCTGTTTGGTGCTTCCGGCACGGGCATCACCTGCCGCGAAAACTCCCGGTAAGTTTGTCTCTAGCGTGCGGCTGGTGGTGATAAATTTGCGCTCGTCTACGTTTATGTCAGGAGATTGGGCCAAAAACTGAGTATTTGGGTCAAGCCCAATGAAGACGAAAACGCCACCGACTTCCTCATCCCAGGTTTCGCCCGTCTGGTTATTGTGAAGGGTGATAGACTGAAGACGGTTCGTCCCCTTAAAAGCTCTGACTTGGGTGTGATAACGCACTTCCATGTTGGGCAGCGAATTGACTTTATCTATAATTACTTTGCTGGCAGCCAGTTTGTCCTTGCGTACCAATAGCGTTACCTTCGAGCCGAATTTGCTCAGGAAAATGCCTTCTTCCGCCGCGCTATTGCCGCCGCCAATCACAACAATCTCTTTGCCCCGGTAGAACGGCCCGTCGCAGGTGGCGCAAAAATGCACGCCCGCCCCGATAAAATCTTCTTCGCCTTCTACGCCCAACCGACGGTAGTTCGAGCCGGGGGCAAGTACTACTGCCGTGGCGTAATACATATCCCCTGCTTCGGTTTTAACAAAACGATGTTGTCCGGCATGACCATCGGCGGTATGTTCCATCATTTCCGCCGCGCCGACCTCGATTACTTCCTGGGCGGGCAAAATTTCGACCCCAAAGCGCTGGGCCTGTTCGCTTAATTCCTGGGCAAAAGACGCGCCCGAAATTCCCTTCGAGAAGCCCGGATAATTATCTAGCTGTTCAGTCACCCCGGCCTGACCGCCCACGCCGCTCCGCTCGATTACCAGCGTATCAATGCCTTCGCGGGCGGCATAAATCGCAGTTGTCAAACCCGCCGGGCCGCTTCCTACTACAATCAAATCGTAAAACTTGTTTTTAGCCATTGATTGCAGCCCCAGCTTTTTCGCCAGTTCCGCGTTCGATGGCTCTACCAGTATAGTGTTATCGGCGAAAACAATGGTCGGAATAATTTGCTTGCCGTCATTGTAATCCTGCACAACCTTTTGGGCCTCTTCGTTGTATTCAATATCTACCCAGTTGTAAGGCACGCGCTGCTCGTTCAGAAATTTCTTGGCGCGCCGACAATCGGGACACCAGACCGCGCCATAAACCGTAACATTCGCTTTTGTATCGCCAACCACCACTTTCGTTACCTCCATTATGTTATATAGATTAGATACCTTTGCTCATCCCTGATAGGATGTATGTCCTTAAGATAACACAAAAGTCTTAAATTTCGCCATCACTTCTTACGAATTTCTTAATTTACTCATTCTAATCTCGCCAAAATCTCCTCAAAATATCCGCCAAGATTTATCTGTCAAGAAATTTTGAGAACATAAATTATAAACATAAATTCATCATTTAATATTGACCTGATTTTGACCAGTTTTCACCTTTTCTTCGACTCTCCCATCCTATAATTATATTGCTGACAATTACGATTTGATTTCGCTGCTTAATTTTGTATTTTCAAAGATTTTTTGGAGAACAGTAACCATGAAAAACTCAAAAACTATAACTTTGCTGGTTTGCCTGATTGCGATACTGGCTTTGGTAGCGGCTGGCCTGGGCGTGTTGTGGCAGGGTAATGGAACGCATTTCGATTTCAAGTCCTTGCAGGGTCAAGTTGTAACTATGCAGGGAGATGGGCTGTATAGAAATGACTCGGTAGCTAATGCTTCCCAAGAAATTGCTCAGGATATAGTTACTCTGGTGGTGGGTCTACCGCTTCTGCTCGTTTCATTAGTCCTGTTCCAGAAAAATCTGCTGCGCGGCAAGCTTTTACTCTCTGGGACGCTGGCCTATTTCCTCTATACCTATACTTCTTACGTTTTTGGCTCAACCTACAACATTTTGTTTCTGGTTTACGTAGCCCTATTTTCATTGAGCCTGTTTGCGCTAATTCTTACCCTTATGACTATAGAGGTAACTACTTTGCCGTTGCATTTTTCTAACAAATTACCCAGGAAAACTATTTCAGTTTTTCTGTTTCTCCTTGCCTCGTTTCTACTGGTGGCCTGGACAGGAATGATTATTCCACCATTGTTCGCTAACCGCGTCCCAGAAGGATTGGCTAATTCTTCAACTTTGTTTATTCAAGCAATGGATTTGGGCCTGGTTGTGCCACTTGGGTTCTTGGCTGGGGTGCTGCTTCTAAAGCGGAATTGCTGGGGGTATTTACTTTCTTCGGTATTCCTGTTCAAAGGGTTTACGATGGGCGCTGCCCTTACCGCTATGGTCATAGGGCAATTACTAGCCGGAGTTGAGATTGCGTTGGTGCAGGCTATTATCTTCCCGGCAATTGCGCTCGATTGTGTGGTTTTGACTGGCGTACTTCTCAAAAATATTTCGGAGAAGATAATTCCTGGCAGCAAAGTGGTAGTTGCTCGTGGCAGTTCCAATCCCAGGTCTCGCTTGAGCATCCGCTAATATCACCAGGAAGACTATGAAACAATCTTTGGTAGGGGCTGGGTTTCCCCGCCCAATTTACCCTGGCAACCGAATTGGGCGGGGAAACCCAGCCCCTACCAAGTCCAAATCAATTTTTCAGGGTCTATAGTTAGCCTGTTGCAGGGAGGTAGTGTATAATAGCCAAATCTTGCTAATCAATTAAGGCTATGTATTCAGGAATTAATGGAGCTTACGGCTGCAACACCGCCCCCAGCAACGGGCGACCAACCCAATATTCTCTCAAGAAGTGGCGACAACTGGCTGCAAAAATCGGCTGGCTGGTTGGTTTTGCTACTTTTCCTCGTTACCAGTCTGGCTTTTACCTGGCCTCTGGCAACCAATCTGGGTGGGGCGCTTTTTGACCGCAGCGATGCCACCGATACCACCTGGCGCATGGGTTCTATCGCCCGTCAGTTATTGAACGACCCGTTGCACCTCTACGCATCAAATACTTTTTATCCGCTCAAGCAAAATTTACAACTGGATGAACTGGTGGTGGGCGATGGCTTACTGTTTGCCCCGGTGGTTTGGCTGAGTGGCAACCCGGTGCTGGCTTATAATTTGCTCATCCTTTCCAACTTCGCCTTGAGCGGCTTCGCTATGTGGTTGCTGGTGCGCCACCTGACGGGCAGCAGTGGGGCGGGATTGGTCGCCGGGATGATCTATGCTTTCTCGCCCTGGCATCAGGCCCAATTCGCACACGGTGGTCTGGGCGCACAAGCCTGGATGGTCTTTGCCCTCTATTTTCTGATTCTTTTTACCCAACAACCCAAAGCGCTTAGTCGTCGCGCCCTCTTGTATCTGGGCCTGTTCGTCTTTTTCTTCGACCTGCAAATTCTGTGTGCCGGATATTACGCCTATTTTATCGCCATCCTGTGCGGTTTCTACCTGCTTTACTATTTCCTTACGCGATTTACGATTTACGATTTACGATTTACGATTAGTAGAATTTTCGGTTCGGGAAAACAATCGAGGGCGCAGCCCCCTCCTACAGAAGAATCATTTGGTGAAGTGAAATCGAGGGCGCAGCCCCCTCCTACAAAGCCAAAAACCGATTTAGTGGAACAATCGAGGGCGCAGCCCCCTCCTACAGATGAACCACGAGACCCCAAACTCAAAATTCAAAATTCACCCACAGGGCAACCCTACGGGCCGAAATTCAAAATTCTGCGTTTCCAGTTTGGGTTGTTGGCGGCGGCGGGCGTGGTGGCGCTACTGATTTTGCTACCGTTTATCAGGCCGTATGTGGCGGCGCAGCAGGAGTACGGGTTTAAGCGCGATTTGGCGGAAACACGCTATTGGAGTGCTGCCCCGCCTAGCCTTTTGCGGACGGTGCAACGAAGCTGGCTTTATAAACCAGTACAGCGCGGCGTTTTGGGCGCACAAAGTAGCGGTGAACGAGTAATGTATCCGGGATTAATAACGCTGGGATTGGCGCTACTTGGTTTGTTCGCCGGACGCAAAACGGCGCGGGGCTTGCGCTGGACTTTCGGGCTGCTGGCCCTGACCGCCCTCTTACTTAGCTTTGGCCCGTACTTTAACCTGGACGAATTTGGCGACCGCTTCCGCCCCCAGCAACTCAATATCCAGCTACCCTATCTCTGGCTCTACAACCTCGTTCCTGGCTTCGATTCGTTGCGCGTCCCGCACCGCTTCGCCCAACTTCTCATGCTGGCTCTCGCCGTCTGCGCCGGCTTCGGCGTTGCAAGATTGGTTCCAAGTTCCAGGTTCCAAGTTCCACCCACAGGGCAACCCTACGGGCCGAGTTTCAAGTTGGGAAGAAGTTCAAAGTTCAAAGTTCAAAGTTCAAAGTTCAAAGAAGGATTCCAAAAACCAGAAACCAAAAACTCGAAACTCAAAATTCAAAATTCAAAATTCAAAATTCAAAATTCAAAACTTAAAACCTGGCTTTGGACTATTTTGATGATAGGTTTGGTTGGAGTGGAGTTTTTTGCGCCGGGGTTGCCGCAGGTAGCAACGCCGATGGGTGAGCAAGCCCCGGCGATGTATCGCTGGCTGGCGGATGAGGTAAGCAGGGCGGAAGTATCACAGGATGCCTTATTGCTGGAATTGCCGGTGGTTGGCCCGCCCGTACCTATTAACAGCAATCCTGAATATGCCCTTTACAACCTGACCTATAATCGGCCCATGCTCAACGGAACGGCGAATATTTTGCCGCCCGGCTACGAGCGCCTTTTTAACGAAATCCGCGATTTTCCCGATTTGCGTAGTCTGGACGTAGCTGAAGGATTGGGCGTTAAATTTTTGCTGGTGCATGGGGCCGCGCCGCCTTTCGATGAGGCAAAGCGGACGGCGCTGGCGAAATTTGTTGGGCCGAGCGGACGGCTGGAAGTAGTCAAAGAATTTGGTACAGATGTAATCTATCGCCTGAAACGAAGCGGACGCTTTGATGGCGCGGCCCAGCTCATTCCACCCGGCGCGGAAGTGCTGGTCGGTGACGACAACAATCACAAAAGCCTTTATCCGGCGGGGATCATTAATTTAATCGGCTCAGACCGCCGCTACTTCTCGACCTACCGCACGATTTACCATCCGCAAATGCAAAGCGCCCAGCCAGGAAAAATCTATGATTATGCCATTTTCTACCAGGGAACTAATCCGACTACCTACGGTTACACCGCCTCCAACCTCATCTGGCAGAACGAAATAATTCAAATTTACCGAAAATAAAATAAAAATTGAGGCTGAGAGTTTTTTGCACGAAAAACTCTCAGCCTCAATTTTTATTTTATTAACTTATTCAACTGTTCATCGAGCATTTGAGGCGATACGCCGCCCGGCACGATACTGCTGATAACCCCATTGCGGTCAATAAAGATGCTGGTGGGGTGGCCTTTGGCGCGGTAGAGCAGAATCAGGTCGCCAGTATTATCTATGGTAATCGGGAAAGGAATATTGGTCTCTTTGATGTGGCTTTGCACTAATTTGGGTTCGTCATTCCAGTTGATACCGATAACGGCGAACTTGTCTTTGTTAGCGTTGTAAGCCTTGATGAAATCAGGTAACTCCTGACGGCAAGTGTCTCAGAAAACCGACCAAAAATTGATTAAAACGGCTTTTCCCCGGTAGCCGCTCAACTGAATATTCTGCCCGTTCACGTCTTTAGCCGTGAAATCCGGCGCGGTAAAGCCAACCGCTACCTTGACGGGCGGTTGCGCCTGGGCAGGTGCATTAGTGGAGGTAGTACTTGCTGCGTTTGCTCCTGTGGTAGCAGAGGCAGCTGTTGCAGCCGGAACAGGAATAGCGGTAGCACTATTATCGCCGCAAGCCGCCAGCACCAGCCCGGTGATAAGCAGCATCAAGCAGCCCAGCCCGTACCCGCTTAATTTTTTCTTCTCTAATCTCATTCTTTCCTCTTAAAGCCGTACAATATTGAACATTTCCGAAAGTTTGGTCATGTTGCCGCTCAAAATCAAAATGCCAATCACAATCAGTAGCACACCACTGGCGATTTCGATAATATGAAAATGACGGCGTATCCGGGCCATAAAGCCTAAAAAGCGGTTCATAAATAATCCTGCCAGCAAAAACGGCACGCCCAACCCGGCGGAATAAATTATCATCAGCGCGATGCCCGACCAGAAACTTTCGCTGGCGCTGGCGGTCAGTATAGCCGTCGTCAGCAGAGGGCCGACACAGGGACTCCAGCCAAAAGCAAAGGCGAAACCGACCAGCGAAGCCGTCGCCAACCCGACTGGCTTATTAGTAATTTGCAACCGCCGCTCGATATTGAGGAACGGTAGCCGGAATACGCCTAAAAAATGCAAGCCAAAGATAATTACAATTATTCCGGCGATAAACTGCACCACCGGCTTGAAATTACCAAAAACTTCCACTAGCGTATCGTAAATACCAAACAGGGCAATAAAGCCCAGCGTAAACCCGCCGATAAAAAAGAGCGTGGCAATTAATACCCGTCGAGTGTCAGTCCAGGTTATTGCCGCCATTTTGCCGTCGCTGGCGGCTCGTGCTACCGAAACGCCACTGATGAACGAAAGATAGCCCGGTACTAGCGGCAGCACACATGGCGCGACAAAAGAAGCCAGCCCTTCCAGAAAAGTCGCTACAACGTTCAGTGAAGTAGCGGTTTGGATAACCGGGGCGCTGTTTACATCGGCCAATAATTGCATTAACTCAAGATTCGCCATCGTCATTTCTACCCGTCATTCTATAACTTGACATAATTATTTTGATTGAATAGCTTTCTATTTTTACACGATAGCACAAACTTATTACGAATTTCTTAAATCAAGACACGGCTTTGGAGCGATTTGAGACAATCTGTTATTTATTTTACCTCATCCTGACAAGAAAGTCTCCAAATTGTTAGCGCCAGGGATAAAGCTTTGATTAGAATTTGGATAAGTATTTGCCAGACACAACAGGTAAGTAAAACTTCGCTTTATGCTAATGTTTGAGCGCTTTGTGGCACAGAGTTTGCGACACTATTTTTCAGGAGATTGCAACGGCGAATCTCGGAAACGATTAAAACCATAAGGAGGTTTGTTTCGTGCATAAGCAAATGATGGATAACAATAGTTACAATGTTATTATGGCGCTGGCTTCTGGTCTGGAAGCTCAGGAAGCCTTCCATAAGTATGCCCAGGATGGCAATCAGCAAATGTGGGAGCAAATTGCTCAACACAACGAGCAGATAATTTCGCTACTGAAGCAGCAGTTGCCCCAGGTGCTTCAGCAGAGCCAACAGGGTTATGCAACTCAGAGCCAGTCTGGTGGTATGAGTGGACAGCAGCAGCAGAGCAGCCTGGGCGGTCAGAGCCAGTCTGGTATGAGCATGGGTAGCCAGGGCAACATGGGCAATCCGCACCAGTAGTAATGCAGGGACGCTAAAACCGGGCTATCCGGCCCAATTTGTTGCTAAAGAGGCCAGCCGTTCAGGTTGGCCTTTTTGCTGGGCTATCCCGCCAAAAATGATATAATACTTCCTGCTAATTTAATTTTTCGCCGAAAAATCAAATTAGCAGGAAGTTCTTTTTTCTCCTGGTTCTGGAAAATTTTTGCAAAAATTTTCCAGAACCAGGAAGTACCCCGGTGAAAGAGAAAATAAATGCCCAAGAACAAGCGACCAAACAAAGCTAAACGGGGTGGTGGCCCACTTAGTGGTGGGCCAGCCGTTAATAGCCCACAGGCGCGCCAGCGTGAAATTCAGCGCCAGATGGAAGCCGCCGAGCGGCTGTGGAAAAAAGGCGACCCGGAAAGCGCCCTCGAAATGCTAAATGAAGTGCTGGTAAAGCATCCCAATAACGTTGATGTGCTTTTTATGAGCGCAATAATCTCGATTGAGGTTGGCGAATTACAAGATGCTTTAGATCAATTGGAGTTATCTGACCGACTCAGCCCGGACGACCCGGCAATATTGGGCTGTCTGGCATCGGTTTATTTGCTCACTAATAACCTGGCGCACGCGCTGATGGCTTATCGTCAGTTGCGTTCCGCCGATGAAGCCGGGGATATTTATGGCACGGAAGAGCGCGAACAACTTAAAGGACTTGAACAGATTTTTCAGGGCGAAGCTGATAAATATGAGGTAATGCGGGTCAAGATGGAACAGGCGATGCTGACGATGGAGCGGGGCGAACTGGCGGCGCTCCACAACGAGCCTGAAATTGGGATTCAACAGATGCAGCAGGCCGTTAATTTGTTGCCGGAGTGGTCGCCTGCCCGCAATAATCTGTCGCTGTACCAGTGGAGTGCAGGACAGGCCGAAAAAGCTATCGAAACTCTTCGCCCGGTGGTGGATACGCTAGACCCGGAAGATTACCAGGCTCTGAGCAATTTAATTCATCACCTGGCGCTGGCTGGACGTACCGAAGAAGCCCGCCCCTATTTGCAGCGTTTGCTAACCGTCTTTGAAAAGTTGACACCGCGCCTGGGCCAGAAAAAAGACCGCCCGCCTGAAGGCGCGCTGGATGTAGCCCTGCCACTTTATTATAAAACTGCCGATGCGCTGGCTGCGATGGAAGATGACCAACGCCTTTATGAATTGCTCAAGCGTGGCGAAGAACTGAGCCTGGCATACGATACGCCTTTCTTTCGGTTGTTCGCGGCAGCCGCCTGGAATGTAGGACAATCAGAAGAAGCCCAGCGTTATTGGGCCAAAATGGAAGCCGACGAAAAAACGCCATTCGACCTGGGGATTCAACAGGCCATCACTCGCCCGCGCCCGCCCGATGCTTTGCCTTTGCGAATTCCCTATTACGATTTCAATGAATTAGTGCCGCCCGAAGTGCTGGGGCAGATGTTGCCTCTAATCGAAGGTACGCGCAGTTTTGACCACGAAAAGATGCTGGCGGCTTATGCGCGTTATAAATCGCTCTATCCTTTTTTGCGGGCCGAACTGCAATTCTTTACTTTTAGTGAGACAGGACTGGTCTCGGCAATGCTGAAGGTTTTGATTAATTTTGGTACGCCGGAAGTAATTCAGGCACTCAAAGATTTTGCGCTAGGTGTAGATGGAGCAGAAGAAGCCCGTCGCATTACTGTTTCGGCTCTCATTAAGATGGAGCAATTGTCACCTGATAGTCCTATTCGTTTCTGGCAGGAAAATCCGGCTGGTTGGCAAGAAATCTCTCTTGCTGATTTCCCACCTTCCGAATTTGATATTCAAATCATCGAGGAAGGAGAAGGAGAAAGGGGTGCAAATGATGTGCTTACTTCGGCATTATCTACCGAAGAAATTCAACCGAAATCAGAAACTGGAAATTAGAAACTAGAAACTTTGGAGTTGTGAAATCCGCAGCAACTGTTGAATTGATGCGTCAGATTGCCCAGACCGATGCTACTTTTGAGCGGGTAGATGAACAATGGCTGGGCAAATGCCTGATTTGTAATGGGCGATTGAGTTTTCGCCATAGCGACGGGTTTGGCGCGAATATCGAGCATATTTATCCGCGTGTCCTCGGTGGTACTGACCAACTGACCAACCTGGGCCTCACTCATCCCGGTTGTAACGGCGAAAAAGGCCGTCATTGGGATTCGCCTCGCCGTCATCGCCAACCCGCCCGTAATGCGGCCTATCAGGAAATAATCGAGCGCCTCAAAGCCCGCCGCCTCGAACGCTGGCGGGAGAAGGGGAAGGGATGAGGAGAAGGAGAAGGAGAAGGAAAAGGAGAAGGAAAAGGAGAAGGAAGGGATTTATGGTTAGGCAGGTGTTGGATTTCCTAATCATTTCAACCTGAGCCTTAAAATTTTGAGCATCCAACCACCACTTGAAAGAGTAATTTGGTAAGCTGGCAAAAATGAAACATTTGCCCATAGAATGATGTCATATGGTTGAGGGGAAATAGAATGATAAATTGATTGGCAACTTATCATTTATCTATTAGCACTTTTACAGGATGTTTAATACTAGATTAGTTTGTAATTCAGTTATAAGCGCACAGGGTTAATTATTTAGTTCAATCACATCGTGCAGACTTCTGGTATTTTTCTATCCAAAGGCAGACAGTCCACAAAGATTGTGGGAAGTAGGTTCGCTATTCGCATAACCACTGCACCTTTGATAATCGAATAAGCACAAATTGCAACCAGGGCAAGCCATTTAGGTCTACACCGGCTAATTCCACCGGACTATAACCGGCTCGTCTCGCTCCTGGCCCAAAACGCCGGAAATTATGGACGATGCCCCAAGCACTCAAAGTTGCTTTGCCCCCTTCGTCTATCCTAAATTGTTGCACGCCATACGGGTGTGCCGAACTTGCGCTCCAAGCGAACAAATATTCGGCGGGTACCCTCTGGGTGCCAATGCCAGGGAGTGCGGGGATGAACGAAATAGTGGGCTTTAGGTTCGCCACTGGAAGTAAGTTGAGCCTGTCGACGGGTGCCCGCCCGGTAAGTATCCTCGTCCTCGTGGGAGAGGTTATCTTCGAGCGTGTTTTGAACCACATAACTATCGTAAAGGCAGCGCGGCACTAAAATAGAGGGGTAGACCGTCCAGGTTTTGAGGCAAAGGGGGCAGTAGACCCGCCCAATTGTAGTGCTGAGGCGCAGCCCCTCAGTGGTGATGATACAGCGCCTGGGGTAGCTACCGTGATAGCCCAGCCGAGTAGTTTCGTCCGATTTACCCTCCGCTTTATGGCCTTTCAAGAGGTCAGGGGGATAATGCTGGTTAACCAGCTTTGTAAAAGTGCGATGCTCACTCAAAATTTGCTCATACTCGGCCAAGTTTTTGCCTAAATCAAGCATTAAGGGTATATTTTTCACGGGTTTGCTTTCTAAGTGAATTGGTCTGCTGGATACAAACTAATTCAATTTAACAAAGGAAACCCACCTTGCCAAGTATTTAAGCTTTACCACATAACTTGTGGACTATCTGATAAATCAAAAGCCTTGAATATTTGATATTGATCTTCCCCAAACCCAAAGGCAAAAGTTACAGCAAACCCCGATTTTTAGTAATTTTGTTCTATTCCTTAATTCAATTTTGTGGTATACTTGAGCCTGTAAAATATTTTCCGCTGTGTTGAATCGGCTTTAATTTGTTGGAATTATTCTTTGGTTTGAGGCTGAAGAAAAGGGATTAGTAGAAACTTTGATATGAGAAAAACGACGCAAAGTTCAAAAAAAGATTGGTGGCTAATAGGGTTGGTGCTGCTGGTGACGGTCAGCCTGTTCGCCTTCGGTATTTTTCTCGTTCTCAACGAGGTTTACCCTAACGGCATCAATGGCTGGACGGTGCTGGGCATAGCTACCGCCAGCGCCATTCTGGCGCTCTGGTTTATCCTAAAACGAATGAAAAAAGTATGAGCAACGAACGACCTATTTCTGGCAAGGGCCGCCCTGATGAAAAGGCTTTTGAAGCGACCCTCCGCCCGCGCCGCATTGCGGACTATATCGGGCAGGACAAAGTAAAAGATAATCTTCAGATTCTGATTGATGCTGCCAAAGCCCGCAAAGAGCCGCTTGACCACGTTTTGTTCTACGGCCCGCCCGGTCTGGGGAAAACCACTATTTCTAACGTTATTGCCGCCGAGATGGGCGTGCATATTCGCGTTACCAGTGGCCCGGCTATCGAACGAGCGGGTGATTTAGTAGCAATTTTAACCAACCTCAAAAAAGAAGATATTTTATTCATAGACGAAATTCACCGTCTCAACCGCACTATCGAAGAAGTTTTGTATCCGGCAATGGAAGATTTCGCGGTAGACCTGATTACGGGCAAAGGCCCAAGCGCCCAGAGTATTCATCTTCGCTTGCCCAAGTTCACTATTGTCGGTGCGACTACCCGGCTGGCGCTGCTCACTGCCCCTTTGCGAGACCGCTTTGGAGCGGTTTTCCGGCTCGAATTTTATGACCAGAAGGCGATGGAGCTGATTGTCACCCGCAGCGCCGCTATTTTGAAAATCGAGATTGACCCGGATGGCGCGGCTGAAATTGCTCGCCGCTCTCGTGGCACGCCGCGTGTCGCTAACCGCTTGCTCAAGCGTGTCCGCGACTATGCCCAGGTACGGGCCGATGGTAAAATCACCCAGCCTGTCGCCGCCGAAGCCCTCATCCGACTTGATGTGGACGAGCTTGGCCTGGATGAGGGAGACCGGCGCGTTCTCACCGCCATTATTGATAAATTCGACGGTGGCCCGGTTGGTATCGAAACTATTGCTGCCTCAACCAGTGAAGAAGTAGACGCTGTTATGGACGTTTACGAACCCTATCTCCTGCAACTCGGCTTTATTGCCCGCACCCCGCGTGGTCGCATCGTCACCCGCCACGCCTACGACCACCTGGGCAAAAAACCTACCACCCGCGCCCGCGAACGCCTGGGACTCTTTGAAGAGGCTGTGACCTTGCAGCAACCTACCCTGTGGTCTGCTGCTACCCCTGACGAAGAAAACTAAACTATCCACCGCAGAGGACGCAAAGGACGCAGAGAAAAATTGAATAAGCGTCTTCTTACCTATGCCTTAACTCCTAATTATGATAAAATTCGCATGGCAAAAATATTAACCGACGCAAGCGCAGCAGGAGGAAGTTGTATGTCACGGCAAGAAATTCTGGAAGAAATAAAAAGACTTACTCCAGAAGAACGTTTGGTTCTTTTTGAAGACACCTTCCAGTTGATAAGACAAGACCTGAGTCGGGTAGAGCAACCCCTTTCCAGAGAGGAAAGAAAGCGTCAACTAGCTGAACAGGCTAAATTAGCACTGCCTTACTACCAGAACGATGAAGAATTAACAATCTTCACCGCCCTTGATGGAGAAGATGTCTACGATTATGAAGAGGAATGAAATTTGGTTGGTTGATCTAAACCCAACTTTAGGTACCGAAATGAAGAAAACTCGACCTGTTGTTATTGTTAATGACGATTATATTGGTATTTTGCCCTTAAAGGTTGTAGTGCCTATTACCAATAGAAAAGACTGGCATACTCCTATGTCCTGGTTAGTTCGGTTAGAACCAACTACATTAAATGGCCTCAGCAAGCTTTCGTCGGCAGATACTTTTCAGATACGCTCGGTCTCACAAGGAAGATTTATCCGACGCTTAGGAGAACTTTCTGATATAGAGATGCAAGAGATTGTTAAAGCTTTGAAAACTGTTTTAGATATTTAGCAGTGTTTGAGGAACTATGTCACGGCAAGAAATTTTGGAAGAACTAAAAAAGCTTCCGGCTGAAGAACTTGTAGAAATTATCAAAAATGCCATGCAATTTCTGCCTGACGAAGAGCTTCTAAATTTAGACTCATGATTCGCTCATTTTACTTGCCAGTTCAAACTGGTTTAGTTAAACTGGCTAAATGAGCAACTTTTTAGATATTTCAACTGAACGAGTGGATGACCTTCCACTCTTGCTGGCTGTCCTTAACCACAAAATGGCCCTG
>JBBQXW010000159.1:0-15787 GCA_038209275.1 Chloroflexia bacterium
AAGTAGTAGCGATTGAAATCGCTACTACCAGAACCTAAGGCAGTGTTAAAAATTAAGTTCCCTTTTTTCGTAGGGGCGAATCGCATACGCCCTTGAACGCTGTGCCAAATCAAACGGGCGTATGCGATTCGCCCCTATCACCGCCGGAAGTTAATTCTTTATACTGCGTTAGTTAAGTTTAGCTTCAAGAAAATTTTGCCGAAAATTTCGCGAAGCTTAAATTCGGGCTGGCAAAAGCGCCCGGTTTATAGTAAAATAGGATGGGTCGGCGAATGACGACCCGATTTGGTTATATATTAAACACAGGAAGGTTTTTTAAAGTGGCGACGGTAGTAGTAGCAATGAGCGGTGGGGTGGATAGTTCGCTTACGGCGGCCCTGATGAAGGAACAGGGGCATGACGTAATCGGCATCAATATGCGCCTGCACGGTAGCGGCCCGGCGGAAGAGGAGCAGGATTACAGCTTGAGCAAAAGCTGCTGCTCGATTGTCGAAATGGAAGATGCTCGAAAGGTTTGCCAGCAAATCGGCGTACCTTTTTATGCCATGAATTTCGAGAAAGAGTTCCGCCAATCGGTGATTGACTACTTTGTGGACGAATACCAGCGTGGTCGCACCCCCAACCCTTGCGTCGCTTGCAATGCCTACCTGAAATTCAAGTTCTTGCTAAACAAGGCAATGGCGCTGGGGGCGGATTATCTGGCGACCGGGCATTACTGCCGCAACGTTTTTGACGAAGCAAGCGGCAAATATAAGCTGGTGCGGGCCAAAGACCCCTCGAAAGACCAGAGCTACGTGCTTTATATGCTCAATCAGGCCCAACTGAGCCGAGTGTTGTTTCCGCTTGGCGATTATCACAAGAGCGAAACGCGCCAGATGGCGGCGGAGCGTGGTCTGGTAGTGGCGAACAAACCAGAGAGTATGGACATTTGCTTTGTGGCGGGCGGCGATTACCGCGATTTCATCAAGCGCAAGACCGGGGAGAATCTGGCTCTACCCGGCCCGATTATGAATACTGCCGGGCAGGTGGTTGGACAGCACCAGGGCTTGCCAGCTTATACCGTTGGGCAGCGTAAAGGCATCGGAGCGCTCAATAGTCGCCCAACTTACGTGCTGAAATTGCTGCCCGAAAGCAATACGTTGGTGGTCGGGGATGATATGGAGCTAAGGTCGCGTGATTTAGAGGCGGATGGCGTGAACTGGGTGAATGGCAAATGGCCTACCGAGTCAATCCGGGCCAATATCAAAATTCGCTACAAGGCTCAGGAAATGCCCGGTACGGTTATGCCGCTCAACCCGCAGACCCGCACTGCTATTGTGAAGCTGGATGACCCGCAACGGGCCATTACGCCCGGTCAGGCGGTAGTGTTTTACGAAGGCGACGAAGTGCTGGGCGGTGGGCTGATTAGATGACGACTTTTATTTTGCTTCTGGTACTGGCTGGAATTTGTGGCTTCGCTTTTCACCTCTTTTTCGGGCGAAGCCTTAATTCTATTCCATTTTATCTCTTAGCTTCGTTGGGTGGCGCGGTGGTCGGGTTTACCGTCGCGGTGCTGCTCGGCCTTAATTTTGTAATGCTGGGCGGTCTGCCCATTTTGCTGACGGCGGGCGGCTCCCTGCTTTTCCTCGGTCTTATCCAGCGCATCCGGCTTAACTGATTAACCTGTTCGCCTGGTTTTCAGCCGCCTTAAATATCTGCAAATATGCTAAGATAGCCACTTCTTACCCAATCCGGGAAGAAATGGCTTGGCTTTTCGTTTAAAAGTTAGGGGAGCAAGATAGTTATGTCTTCAGTCTATGGCGGTATCGAAGCCGGGGGAACCAAATTTATTTGCGCCATCGGTTCCAGTCCCGACGACATTCGGGCCGAGGCGAAATTTCCGACTACCACGCCCGCTCAAACGATGGGGCAAGTACTTGAATTTTTTCGAGAGCATGGCGAAGGGTTAACCGCTCTTGGAGTGGCTTCTTTTGGCCCGGTTGATCTGAACCCGGCTTCCCCGACCTATGGTTTTATCACTACTACTCCCAAACCGGGCTGGGCCAATGCCGATATAGTTAATACTCTCCGCCGGGAACTAAATGTGCCAATCGGGTTTGATACCGATGTAAACGGCGCGGCGCTGGGCGAATGGCGTTGGGGTGCTGCTAAAGGGTTAGATACTTTTATCTATCTGACTATTGGCACAGGCATCGGCGGCGGCGGTATGTTGAGTGGCAAATTGATGCACGGTTTAGTCCACCCCGAAATGGGCCATATCCGAATACCGCACGACCTACAGGCCGACCCCTTTGCCGGAGTTTGCCCTTATCACGGCGATTGCTTCGAGGGATTGGCGGCAGGCCCGGCCCTGCAAGCGCGCTGGGGGCAACCTGCCGGAACCCTGCCCGCCGACCACCCTTGCTGGCCGCTCCAGGCCCGCTACCTGGCGCTGGCGCTGATGAATTTTATCTGCACCCTTTCTCCCCAGCGTATTATTATTGGCGGTGGCGTAATGAACCAGCCCCAACTCTTTCCGCTGGTACGGGCCGAAGTTCAAAGCCTTCTCAATGGCTACGTTCAAGCCCCTGAAATCATAAACCAGATTGATAGCTACATCGTCCCCCCAGCCCTGGAAGGTCGGGCCGGTGTACTGGGAGCAATTGCGCTGGCAGACAAGGAGCTTGCGGCCTAACTCAAAAATGAGAGTGCCGAAATCAGATGGTACAAGATGAAAGCCGCCTTGGACAACCCTACGGGCCAAATTACTGGCTCCGTAGCTCAAGTGGATTAAAATCCACTGATTACCCTGTGGTCTGTTGGGTATTCGGCCCGTAGGGTTGTCCAAGGCGGGCTTGATGCGTATAGGTCTAATTGCATTCGCCCTTCAGACAAAGTAATCAATCCGAAGGGCGAATGCAATTAGCTCCTACCAAATTACCTCTTTCCAAATAGGTACTCCTGTGGTAGTAAAATTATTGACAATACCAAATGAGAATGGGATACTGTAGCGTACAGCTTATAGAAAGGATTATACTTTTACAGGAGCTATTTAATTAATGCAAAATGTAAAAATAGACGATTTGCCAGCATTTACCGAAGAAAAAGGAAAAATTGAGGCTCTTCGGAGGTTGTATACTTTCAAAGATTCAAATGAAATTACAACCTTTCTCCACAAGCATGATTTTCTTGTGCCACTATTAAGCGAAGCTTCTAGTAAAATAGAGCCTTATTTTCCGAATTCGGAACTTGTTTTAGAAATGTTTACTGACCCTGAAGGTTATGGTGCAAACCAGTTAGTGCTATTTATCAGTACTGAACTTAACCCTAAAGAGGCTCGACAAAAACTTAAACAACTCAATAGCAATTGGTGGGTACATGCTTTTGAGCGTGCTAATGGACAGTTATCAATTAATGTAGAATTTAGATGAGTTTCGATTGGATTGAGTATTTTTATTTTGCAAAAGAATTTAGCTCAAACCCTGGCCCTGCATGTAGTCAAGAGGCTGATTATCGCACAGCTATAACTAGGGCTTATTATGCAGCATTCATCAAAGCGCGTGATTTTATTGAAAAGAAGGATGGTGGATTAGTTGACTTTGGGAAAGGTACGCATGAAAATGTTATTAAGCAATTTGAAAGAAGTAGCGATACAAATCTGAATACTATAGCAATTTACCTACGTCAAATAAGGTATTATCGAGTTAGTGCTGATTACTATTCCACATTTAACGGCAAAGGAAAAACCATGCTTCAGGCGTTAGATTTTACCGTTGATACAGCAGAAGACATAATTGAGACTCTGAAGACTCTATAATTTAATATATTCATCTACGTACCTTCATTAAAAAATTAGCTAAACAGAGCAAGCCACTTGTGGCACTTCTCTAACAGGAAGTGCCTTTTTACTGCTCTAAAAATAAGAAAGTTCTCATAATTGTCTCATTCTCATCTTAATAAATCTGTGTAAACTGAGAAGTGCAAGGCTTTAAACGATTTTAGAGTATTCAGAAATAAACAAGCGAGAAAAAGATGATTATCAATAATAAACATGATGAACATGACGATGATGTAATAATAGGCCGCGTTCTTAGTCGGCGTGAAATGCTTGGGTTGCTGGCGGGGGCGGGGACTATTTTGCTGGCGGGTTGCGGCGACCCTACCGCCACTGCCCAGCCCGCTACCACTGCCGCTTCTCAGCAAGCAACGGCAACGACTGTGGCAGCAACTTCTACCAGCCAACCTACCAAAGCCGCCGCAACCGCCACAAATCAGTCCACTACGGTAGCCGCAACAACGGCAGCAGCTACCTCCACCAGCCAACCCACCACGGCGGTTGCTACTCAAGCGGCGGCGGCAAATGCCGGGACGTTGCCTTCATGCGTGGTAGTGCCAGCCCTGACGGAAGGCCCGTATTTTGTGGATGAAAAGCTTAACCGCTCGGATATTCGTCCTGATCCGTCCAACAATTCGGTGAGCGCGGGAACGCCTCTGCGGTTGGCATTTAATGTTTCCCAAATAGCCGGGGGAGCCTGTACTGCCTATGCCGGGGCAATTGTGGACATCTGGCACTGCGATGCTAACGGCTTGTATTCGGATGAGCAAGCCAACAATACCGTAGGCAAGAAATTTCTACGCGGCTATCAGGTAGCCGATGCCAACGGCAAAGTCGAATTTTTAACTATCTACCCCGGTTGGTATCAGGGTCGCGCTGTTCATATTCACTTCAAAATTCGCAGCGCCTTAAATTCGGCTCAGGCAACTACCTTTACTTCGCAGCTCTTCTTTGACGAGACTATTAATGACCAAGTTCTGGCTCAAGCGCCTTACTCCGCTCGGCAGGGTCAGCGTTTGAAAAACAGCGGTGATGGCATTTATCAGCAGGGTGGTAAGCAATTATTGCTTAATCTTGTCAAAGAGGGAAATGGCTACGCGGCCACCTTTAACGTTGGTCTTCAAAAAGTCTAGGGGCGTGACCGTTGTTAGACACGTTCTAAAGTAATGTTGGTAACGGGCTACTCGATGCTGTAAATCTGAACTTCGCCTAATTGGGCCACCAACCGCAGGCCGGGAGCGGCTCTATTTTCCAGAAGCGGGCCGAGCGAAGTCGGGAAGTGGTTGGGCTGCAAGATAAGATAGCGCGCTCCGTAGCGTCGGGCCAGTTCGAGGTTGACCGAGAGCGGGTCGCTGGTGATAACAATCGCTGGTTTGTGGTTGACATAATAATAAGCCGGGACATCGGGAGCCATGACCAGGGTGTTAGCCGGGGCGTTAGCATCAAGCCACGCGCCGACGGCTTGCATCTCGTTGTAATCGGTATTCCAGTCGTTTGCCATGCCGATAGTGAGCGCCACCGACATAAAAGCCGAGGCTATCAGCAGCACAAAATTGTAAAAACGTCGCCGGGCTGCCCCCGCTTTGGGACGTGAGAATTTGCCCAGCCACTCAATAAAGCGGTCTAGCCCTACCAAAATCGCGGCATACTGAAACGGTAGCAGCCCGCCCGAAGAATGAAACAAGCTCCCGCGTGGGCTGGGAAAAGTAAACAGCAGCGACATCGCCAGATACAGCACTACCATATACACCGTAAACGGCAAAAACTCGGCCTTTAGTGCCAACCGAATAAAAGATTCTGATTCGTTAGTTTGAACCGCAGAGGACGCAGAGGACACAGAGGGAATTAAAGCTAGTTCTTTTATAGTTTTATTCTTGTCTTTGTTTTCTCTGCGTCCTTTGCGTCCTCTGCGGTTCAAACTAATTCTCTCCGGCATTTTGGCGAAGAGGCCCAGCACGAGGAAAGGGGTCATGAAGACGAGAGTAGGTCGCCAGATAATATAAAGGTTCTGGAAAAGCGCATCGAGTTTGCTAGATAAAAGCGGGCCAATGCCCCAGGTGGGCGCGGGGTCGGTCTGGTTTAGGTAGTAGGGCAAATCGAGCGCTTTGGTGTAGCTGAAAAAATCGTCGTACTCGCGCAAAAAGAGGGTTTTAGTGCCGCCACCGGGAAAAAGCTGGCCTGTATCGGCAAGGCTGCGGCCCAGCCAGGGCAATAGCGTCACGCTAAAAGCCAACACCATCAGCGCCAGCGCGCCCCAACCCAACGCGCTCTCCCGCCTCAGCCAGTAGCGATTGAGCAGAAACACCAGCCCCGTCACGCCCAGCAGCAGTACACCATCCACCCGCGTCAGGTAACTCAGGCCAATACAGCCACCCGCTCCCGCCATTAGCCAGCGCGCTTTGCGACCCTCGCTCGGCGGCAAACGTAAAGCTTTGTACAGGCAAATCAGGGCCAGCAACGTTAGCAGGGCAAAAGGAGCAAAATTGTCGGGCAGGCTGAAGCGGGGCGCAAAAATGCCGCAGAAAATCATCAGCCCGGCGCTACGCCAGCCGTAATATTCGCCCTGTCCCGGCCCGAAAATATCCTTGACCACATAATATGTCAGTGGCACGAGCGCCGCCGAAATGAGCATCATGGGTAATTGCGAAGCCAGAAAAGAAGTTCCGCCCGTGAACAAGTAAAAAAGATAAATTAAAATAGAGGTAAAAGGCATCCAGTAGGTGCTGCTGGGGTTGTTGAGCGGGCTAACCGGGAGTGGGCGAGAAAGATAGTTCCAGATGTAATCCTCGCGAAAGCCACGCCCGCGCCATAAACTTTCGGCTACATTGGTGTAGTAGTAAGCGTCGGTGTAGCCGGGCTGACGAAAGAGCAACCCGGTTGCCAGCCGAAAAAGCAACGCCGACCCCAAAAGTACCCAATACGGATGGCGACGAGCAAACGCCACAAGCGAGTTGAAGCTAGAAAGATTTGGCGCTGCTGCCTTAGTCACGGCCTGAGTTAATTCTCTCCAAAGGAGAAAGCTTCGAGCGGTTCAAATTCGCTCTCTATGGTTGGTTCTTGTATCGGCGCTTGTTCCAATGTCACCATCTGGCCCAGCAACCGGGCAACGGTGCGGGCGTGGGCGGCAAAATCGCTCAAGCGAATATTCTCCTGCTTCTGGCCTTGCTGCATCCCGTCGTGACCAACGCCCAGCCCGACAATCGGCATATCGCCCAGCGCATCCTTGAAGAAGGCCATCGGCTCAGCCCCCGGCGAAAGTGGAATAATAAGTGGTGATAGTTCGCTGGCAGCGCTAACACATTCGATGACCAGCTTTGCAAAAGGATGGGCGGGCGAAGTGCGGGCCGGTTTGAGGGGGATGCCGATAGGTTCAACCTCAACATCGCCCAAATCTTTGTACTCCAGGTGCGCTTTGAGCAATTCCAGCACTTTCGTTGGGTGGTGATTCGGCACTAGCCGGAAATCGAGCCGGGCGCTGGCGGTAGCGGGCAGACTGGTAGCGCTGCCGGAATTATTTAGCCCGGCCTGGAAGCCCGAAATATTGGCGGTAGGAGTAAAAAACTCGGTGAGCAATACCTGCGGGTCGCGCAACTCCATTAGATAATTTTCCAGCCCCAAACTTTTCAGCCGTTCGCTCAAGCGGGGCTTGTGGTCGCGCACACTGCCCAGCAAAAGGCTGAGGTCATCGCCTGGAATCGAAAGGTCACTATCGTTTTCGTCGCCAAAACCACTGATGCGAATCTCTTCGGTATCGCCCTTAATCGCATTCAAGGCCCAGGCAATTCGCCAGGCCGCGTTCGGCAACACTCCCGCCAGCGCACTATCGGCGGGCTGTGAAAGCGTCCGGCTGCGTAGCTCTACCGTCAAAATCCCCTTTGTTCCCAGGTTGATTTGCGCCCGTCCGTCCGGCGTAAAGCTGCCAGTAGACCAGAGGCAAGCGTTGGCTTTTAGTTCGGCAGCATGTTCTTTCAGTAAATTTTCTAGTTCTGGATTGACCTTACCCTCGCCGCCTTCGCCTTCCACCAGCCATTTAATGTTAATGGGCAACGTGCCGTTCTCGGCTATCCAGCTATCCAGCGCCAATAAGCGGGCCGCAAAAGTGCCACCCGCTACCGTTCCTGGCCCAATCAACCGCTCGTCTCGTTTGAACATCCCACTTTTTTTGCTAACAGGTCGGCAATAATGGTTGTAAATCAACAAAGTTGGCGCGTTCTCTACCTGGGGCGATTGAGCGAAAAGCGCCGTTGCGCCGCCGGGCATCGCCCAGCGCTGCACCGTAAAATGACGCACTTCCAGGGCAGCCTGTTCGCTGCTGCCGGAATTAGTGCAAAGTTCACGTAGCATGCCGAGCGCTTGTTTTAGCCCGTTCTTCAAATGTTTTTCAATTGGCGTTTGACCTGGCTGCGTGGAGTTGGCGTTTTCGCCCCGACCATCGGACATAAGCGGTGTCCTCTCTATAACTTGCCTTACTCTAAAATTTAGTTATGTTAATTCTAACCGATTGAGCAAAGCAAAGCAAGTGGCAAAGGCCACCCCTTGAAATGCAGAAACACAGAGAACTGGAATTATAAGAAAATAATACTCAGGTTAACACCTGTCGTATTAAGGCATAGCTGAATTTCAGCTATGCTTTCCTCTAGTCAGAATTTACTTGTTTGCCGCGACAAAAGCCAGACTCTCTTGCAGAATTAGCTCCTTGTCATTGTCAATGGTGGCGACGTGATAGGAGTTTTCCAGCCAGATGATGCGTTTGTCGGTGCTGCCCAGCTTTTGCAAGATGTGTTCGGAGTTGGCAGGTGGCACTACATGGTCGTCACGAGAAGTAAGGATAAGGGCCGGAGAGGTGATGCGCGGTAATAATTCATCGGCAGCTTTCATCAGGGCAAAAAGCTCTTTGATGGTTGGGGTTGGGACGGCGTTATAGGCCAACTCGACCACCCCCGGCGCTTTTACATCGCCGCCAACGGCGGGCAGTTCGGGCGGCGCACCGGGCATAAAAGCCAGCATCGCCAAATCGGGGTTATTCACGAAAATAGCAGCGTTGATGGGAATAATGCCTTTGAAAAGCCCGGCGTGTATTCCGGCGGTCACAAGCGTCAGTGTGCCGCCCATTGATAGGCCCGTAATAAAAAAAGTATCGCAACGCTCTTGCAGCCAGCCTAGCGCGCCGTTCAAATCGGCTACCCAATCGCTGGCGGTGCTGGTCGCCATATCCGCAACAGTCGTGCCGTGTCCCTTCAGGCGCGGCAAAGCGACGGTGTATCCGGCCTCGGCATAACCCTCTGCCAGATAGCGCATACTCTGGGGTGAGCCAGTGTAGCCATGTGACACCAGTATCCCAACCTTGTTTCCCTCAGCATAAAACGGTTCAGCCCCGGCAAGTACCTGTGGTTCGCTCATAAAAGTTCCTCCTTTTTTCGGTAACTGTATTATAATATAACCGTGCTGTCAAAGAAGAAGCGATGGAGAAAATGAAGTTTTTAGCACGGAGACTCAAAGAATTATTAACCACAGAGGACGCAGAGGACACACAGGAATATTGGTAGGGGCTAATTGCATTCGCCCTTGAACGCTGTGCAAAATTGAAAAGGGCGAGTCCCTACTAAAATTTCTTATTCAACCAATCCTGCTGTTAGGTTAACAAATTATTTGCCGATTTTTATTGTTGTTCTCTATAAAAATCTCCGTGCCTCCGTGCCTCTGTGGTGAATTTCTCATAAATGACAAAGAAGATTGGTGTGATAGATGACTGAACAAAATGTATACCGCTTAGTAGGCGGAGATGAAACTTTCCGTAAGGTGGTAGATGAATTTTACAAGCGGATAGAGGCTGACCCAGTGTTGCGCCCGCTTTTCCCGGCAGATTTAGAGCCGGGCAAGGAAAACCAGTTTTTGTTTCTGACCCAATATTTCGGCGGGCCACCGCGCTACAATGCCTTGCGTGGGCATCCCCGCTTGCGGATGCGGCACATGCCGTTCGTTATCGGCGAACAGGAACGCAACGCCTGGCTGGGTCACATGCTTGAGGCGATAGACGCGGCAGGTATAGTTGAACCGGCCCGCACCGCCATGCGCGAGTATTTTGAGCGAGCCGCCACCTTTATGATAAATAGGGCCTAGCCAAAATAGCCTAAATTTAGAGAACAATAGTTCAAGATAGCGCAAAATCCAGCTTGATTCGTAGCCAAAATAGCCCAAATTTGAAGAACAACGGTTCAAAAACGAAGCGCGATATGGTAAAATGGTAGATGGTATATATAAGAAGAACAAGAAAAGCCAAAAATTACGTTAGTAGCGGGCGATAACGGGTTTCTTAATTCATTAATTTAAAAAATGCTTACAGAATTAAACATAAATAATTTTGCGATTATTGACCGGCTGGATTTGCGGTTTAATCCCGGCTTTAATGCGCTTACCGGCGAGACCGGCGCGGGTAAATCTATCATTATAGATGCGATGGGCGCGATGCTGGGCGAGAAAATCGGCACCGAGTTTATTCGGCACGGGACAGAGCGGGCCAGGGTCGAGGGCATCTTTGAAGTAAAGCTCGATTTGAGCGACGAACGCTTTGTGCGTCTGCTGGATTTATTGGAACAGCACGAGCTTTTTGACGATGCGGGCCGCCCTGCCAGTAAAGAAGGCGAAAAACCGCTTTTGAATTTGATTCTTTGCCGAGAACTAAATAATACGGGCCGGACGGTATGCAGGGTGAATGGTAGCCCGATTAAACAGGACATAATGCGGGAAATCGGGCAGGCGCTGGTGGATATACACGGCCAGACCGAACATATTTCGCTCTTGCGCGTTAGCGAACATATGGAGTTGCTCGACCAGTACGCCGGGGTAATGAGCCAGCGCAGCAAGCTGGCTGATATGGTGGGGCAATTGCGCGGTATTCGCAAAGAAATTACCTCGCTTCAGCGCGATGAGCGCGAGCTGGTACGCCGCACCGAATTGCTGAAATTCCAGGTTGAAGATATTGCCCAGGCCAACTTGCAACCCGGCGAGGAAGAAGAGCTAATCAAAGAACGCCAATTGCAAAATAGCTCCGAGAAATTAAGTGTAGTCGCCGAACGCTCTTACCGGGTGCTGTATCAGGGCTACACCGAAGAAGAAACCGCTTATAACGCGGCTGCCAGTGCGGGGCGGAGCGGAGGCAAGGGACGTTCCGGCGGGAGTGCGGCAGCAGGCGGGCGCTCGGTACAGGAAGCTTTGAACGAAGTTGAAGGCTTGCTAACCGAACTGACCCAGTACGATGCCGAGTTTGCGAAGCATACCGAAACGGTGCAGGAAGTCAGCTACCGACTGGAAGATGTGGCTCACGCCGTGCGCGAATTCCGTGACCGCATCGAGCATGACCCAAAACGATTAGAAGAAATCGAGGAACGCCTGGAAGAAATTCGGGCGCTCAAGCGCAAGTACGGCGCAACGATTGCCGATATTTTGAAATTCCGGCAGGAAGCGGCTATCGAACTGGACAAAATCGAACATTCCAGCGAACGGTTAGCCGAACTCCAAAATCAAGAGACAAAACTACTGGATAAAATCGGGGCGCTATCGGCGAAACTGAGCGAGGCCCGGCGCAAGGCGGCGGATAGATTGGCTTCCGAGGTCGAGCAAGCCCTTCAGGATTTGAAGCTGATGCGGGCGCGTTTTGTAGTGAATATGACCCGCAGCGAAGCGCTGGACGGCGCGCCGATTAAATCCGAAGGCGGCGAAGTACGGCGCTACGCCTTTGACGGGCGCGGGATAGACCGGGTGGAGTTTTATGTTTCGCTCAACCCCGGCGAACCACCCAAGCCGTTGCAAAAAGTCGCCAGTGGCGGCGAGACCAGCCGTTTGATGCTGGCCCTGAAATCTATTCTGGCGGCTGCGGACGCAATTCCGACGCTGATTTTTGATGAAGTAGACGTGGGCGTGGGCGGGCGCAGCGGTCAGGTGGTCGGCGAAAAGTTGTGGCAACTCAGCAACCAGGCCGAGCATCAGGTTATTTGTATTACCCATTTGCCCCAAATCGCGGCCTTTGGCGATGCCCATTACAATATTGTGAAGCAAGTAAAAGATGAGCGCACCGCCACCAGCGTCAACCAGTTGAGCGAAGAACGCCGCATTGAGGAACTGGCGGCGATGATTGGCGGCTTGCCCGTCACCGATACCAAACGGCAAAACGCCATCGAAATGTTGCGCGACATCGGCGAATGGAAAGACAAAGCCCGCGCCGCAAAGCTGGCGAATAAATCGCCAAAGCAAAACGGTCACGCGCCCGAAAGCATTTCGCAAACGCAACTTCAGTTTCAATCACAGTAGGGGTTTGATTCATCAAACCCCTTTTGGGGCGCAATAAAGAACTTTAACTTTTAAATCCGTGTATGGGCAATAATTTTCGTAGGGGCGAATCGCATACGCCCTTGTGAATTAGCCTGGTGTTCAAGGGCGTATGCGATTCGCCCCTACTGCTATACCCGGTTTATTTTGTTAAACTTCATCATTGCATCCCTACAATTTTAACAAGGGCTTTACATGGTTAAAAAGATTGTTCGCTATTCCGATATAACAATGGAAATAATCTGGCTGCTGGCGCTGGTCAGCATCCCGATTTATTTTAATATCTATACCAGCCGGGTATTTGAGCCGGATAAAATTACCCTCTTCCGCACCCTCATGCTGATATTGGGTATGGCCTGGCTGGTCAAGTGGCTGGCAATACTGGCGGCAGACCGGCAACAAAAGGCGGCGGTCAAGCGAAGCCCGAACGCTTGGCGCGGCAAGGAAAAAGCCGAGGCTGCGCCGCTTTACGAGCCGGACGGTGAATTGGTCGGGCCGGACGAGCGCCCTTTCCCACGCAATTTGCTGCTGCGTCCGATGGTCTGGCCCATGCTGTTAGTGGTCTTTGTTTATGTAATAGCGACAATTTTTTCGGTTGTGCCGGGAGTAAGCTGGTGGGGGAGTTACCAGCGTTTGCAAGGGACTTATACGCTGGTTAGCTATGTGCTGCTTTTCATGGCAATCGCTTTCAATATGCGCGAACGGCGACAGGTCGAGCGGCTGATTAGTTTTGTGCTGCTCACGCTTATCCCGGTGGCGCTCTACGGTTTTTTGCAGCACTACAAAGCCGATCCGCTTCCCTGGCAGGGCGATGTTGTCTTCCGCGTGACTTCGACGATGGGCAACGCCATTTTTATTGCGGCCTATTTGATTATGGTTATCCCGTTGGTGCTATACCGGGCAATTATGACGGGGCATTGGCTGGTCGTAAACCGCCATGTGGCAGGCCGAAGTTTTAAGGGCAAGCAACGCGATAATGCTTTAAGCTGGATAGCCCTTTACGCTTGCTTTATTGTTTTTGAAATCGGCCTGTTCTTCGCCGTCCTGAATTTTAGCGCCAACTACCGCCCCGATAATTCTAATCTGGATGTAGCGCAGGCGGCAGCCCCGAATTTAGTCCAGAGCAGCAAACAGGCTTTGGAATTTAGTCAGTTGCTGGGCGGCGATTCGGGCGGGCCATGGTGGGCGCTGCCGGTGGGTATTGCGCTTACTTTTGGACTGTATTTTCTCTTTACGGTGCGGCGCACCGGGACGGATACCAATTATCTATTCCGGCTGTTTGAAATGGGCGGCTATTTGCTGCTGGGCGGCATGACTTTTATGACCATTCTCTATAGCCAGAGTCGCGGCCCGGAACTGGGCTTGATAGCGGCACTCTTTTTGTTCCCGCCAATTTTGTTCTGGCGGCGCAAAATGTGGCGCTGGCTGGCGGGTTGGCTGGGTTTTGGTGGCGTGGTCGGTGTTTTGCTGCTGCTGTTCAACCAACCCATCGGTTCAACCCAGCTTGAGCCAGCCTTTAAAATTGCTCGTCAGAATCCACAAATTGCTCGTTTGGGCCAGTTTTTAGAGGCAAACGATGGTACGGGTCGGGTGCGCCAGCTTATCTGGAAAACCGATTTCGAGATAATGCAGAACGCCGCCAAGACCGAACCGCTCCGGCTATTTATCGGCTATGGGCCGGAATCGCTCTACAATATCTCTCCCCCCTTTTATCAGCCCGAACTGGGTCGGCTGGAAGCGCGTAATGCTATCCCTGACCGCTCACACAATGGCTATCTGGATGCGCTGGTGACGACTGGCGGAATCGGTCTGGTGGCTTATGTGGTGATGGTGCTGGCTTTCTTCTTCTATGCCTTCAAGTTTTTGCGACGGACAAACCGATTGGATTATCAGGTGTTGCTGGCGGCGCTGATGGCGATAATGATAGCTCATCAGGTCGAGATACAAACTGGTATTCAGATTGTGGCAAGCTGGATGATGCTAGTGACGGCGATAGGTTTACTGACAGTTTTAGGTGGCCTGATTATGGGCGGCTACGGTCGGGCGCTGGTCAAGCCTGAAGTTGCGCCTGCGCTAATAATAACTGAACCTGAACTCATCGCGGTAGAAGAGCCTGAGCCAGTGGCGGTAATGGCCGCAAGCACTACTTCGGCTAAGACCACCAATGGCGGCAAAAAGAAGAACCGTAACGGCAACAGTTATGTTCAGCCCGTCAGCGCCACTATGAGCCAGAAACCCGCGCCGACGAACGGAGCGACCAAAAAAGCCGAGCCAGTGGCTAAGACCGAAACTCGTCCAACTGAAAAAGACCGAGAGCGCAAACCTTCACGTGGTGCGTCCGGGCCGGGCCGCTTGACTCCGGCAGCTGCCGGAGCGAGTGGCGGTGCTTTTGGGCTGGGCGGTAGCCCCAATTATTTAAGCGAGAATCTTAGCCGCCCGGTGCGGCCCTGGTTCTGGGCGGCAACCGGGGTGGTGGCACTATTGGCGCTTGGCTACGCCTATTTCGCCAACTATATGCCGATTGCGGCGGATGCGGTTTACAAGCAAGGCACTAATCTGGCTTCTTCGCAACGCTGGCAACTAGCGACTCCTTATTTCCAGGAAGCAATTCAGTTAGCCCCTACCGAAGATTTTTACTATCTCTTTTTGGGGCAGTCTTATCTGGAACAGGGTCGCGCAATGGCTTCCGACCCGGCCAAACGCTCGCAGGTAACGGCTTTGTTAGCTCAAAGCGAACAATCGCTTAAAAAGGCCCACGATATTGCTCCGCTAAACCCCGACCATTATGCTAACCTGGCTCGGCTTTACGCCCTGTGGGCCGGGGTTGACCCTAGCCGTAACGAGGAAATGATGACCAAATCGGTCAATTATTATGAGCAGGTCATCTCAACTCGTGCGCCGCGCAACCCGCGTATCCGCACCGAACTGGCGGCGGCTTATTTGAATCTGGCGCTGGCTAAAAAAGGCGGCTTCGACCAGGCTTTGATTGACAAGGCGCTGGCTGCCGGAGAAGAATCGGTCAAAATTGATGACCGTTTCGATTTTAATCGGCTGGTGCTGGGCGATATTTATCTCTCGGCGCGCCAGCCTGACAAGGCCGGGCCGCACTATTTGAAGTTGGCTGAAATTGATGTAAAGCAGCTTTCAACCGACAATAAGTTCAATGACCGTGTCAGAGCTATCGCCAACAGTTCGCTGGTGACGCAAGCCGATATAAACACGGCGTTTGCTCCCAAAGCCGACAACTCCGACCAGGCGTACCGCGATATGGCACTCGGCGTAATTTATTTTTTCAAAAATTCGCCAGTCGAAGCGGAAGCAAAGTTGAATAGCTCGATTGCCAAAGACCGTAACAATCCCTACGCCCTGGCGTATCTGGCGCTGACCCAGGCGCAGCAAAATCGGCGCGAAACTGCTCAGATTACGGCAGTAGACGCGGTGGAAGCGGCCCGCAAAGTCCAGGATAACCCACAAACGTTACCGCTTATTCAGCAGATGCTATCGGATATTCTGGTGACAAAACCGCCTGCAAATACTCAGGTTGGCCCACCCTCATCTTCACCTGTGAGCGGGCCAACCGCGCCGAACCCTAACCCAACTACTCAACCGCCTACCCCGGCTCCTACAACCAAGCCGTAGCCGGGTAAA
>JBBQXW010000160.1:0-15768 GCA_038209275.1 Chloroflexia bacterium
CCTGCGGCGTAATCCCGATTAAAGCATCAGGAAATAAATCGAGCAATTCCGGGCCACATTCCTGTGCGACTGGGCCGATATGGACAATTTCAACTCCACTGTTCGACCCAACCCATTCAGGCGGCACATCTTCCACGCTAATCGCCGGAGCAACCGAGCGCACAAATTGCTGGCGACCTTCGGGCGTATAAATATTCTCGAAAATGGTCGCACGTTTGGACACACGGCCCACTACCTGAATATCTTTGTAAACCTCTAAGTGGCGCAAAAAATCGGGAGCAACTGTAACGATAGCAGCAGATTGTCCCAGGTTGCGGGCAGCGACGGCGGCAAATGAAACAGTACCGCCCGGTGCATAGTCGCCACCGGGCAGCAAATCCTGGGTTATATGTCCAATGGTGATAAAACGCGGATGCAAACACTTCTCCGTAAAGGCGCAATTGATTGCGCCCAGTTGGATTTAATAAATCGTAATTACGCCCCCGATAGCATAAAGAACGAAAATACTCCTAAAAAACTTGGCGTTCTTTGCGTCCTGGCGGTTAATTTACTTGATAAAAATTGTAACTTTGCGTTCTTCGCCTTCGCCAAAGCTTTCGGTGCGAATGTAAGGATGGTCAAGCAAGGCGAGGTGAACCAGACGGCGTTCATAGGCGGGCATCGGCTCAAGCGTAATCGGCTGGCGGGTCGCCATTACCTGATCAGCCATGCGCCGGGCCAGATTCATCAAATTGGCTTTGCGGCGGGCGCGATAGCCCTCCACATCCACCACCACTTTACCCCAGGTGCGGGTTTTCTTGTTCATAATCAGGTTGAAGACGTACTGAAGGTCGGTCAGGGCTTCACCGCGCCGTCCAATCAGCGAGGCCAAATCGTTGCCCATCAGATTAATCGTGACAAGCGGACTCTGGCTCTCCTCTTCGCTGCCAGGGTCTTCTACTGGCGGATGAAACTCAATCTGAGGACGAGCCTGAATTCTCATTCGCCGCATCAGGTTAGAAATAACATCGCGCCCGATATTAGCAAGTTCCTGAGCATCGTAACCACCGGGCCGGGGTGCCGCTTGAGTCGGCATCGGTTGGGGCTGAGGCTGCGGTTGCATGTTGTAACCCATACCCGGCATTGGCTGAGTCGGCATCGGCGGTTGGCTGTACGGGCCAGGGGCGGGGCGGGGCATCCCGTAATCGTAATAAGGCTGTTGTTGCGGCTGGGGCTGGGGTTGCTGTGGCGGCATTTGAGGACGAGGCCGCGCACCAGGGCCGCGCACCGTCACACGCACCAGAGCTTCTTCTGCGCCTACTCCCAGTACGCCGGGCGAACCAGGATTAAGCACTTCTACATCAACTTCTTCGTAATTCCGTCCTAACCGGGACAAAGCAATGCGAATCGCTTCGTCTACCGTGCGGGCTTGCACATCAACACTCTGCATACAGACTGGTTCTCCTCCTGAATTAAAAGGTGGTAAAAGGTCGGCAGCTTCAGTAACAGACACCTGCCGACCCGGTAATGGCACATGTCTGCTGTGCCTTCGCCTTAGCTTTACTTCTTCTTTTTACTGGCTGAACTGCTATTCTTGCCGGGATTGGTACTGGGTGGCAGAGTGCTGCCAGGGCCACCCGCTTTTTTTGGTGGGCGACGGTTAAGCTGGTTGTAGGCGTTCTGAACGTTTTTATTGGTGGAACCGTTACCGTTGCTCACCCGGTCACTTGAGCCAGTATTTTTGCTCTGAGTACTGTCAAAGCCGCTCGATTTGCGACCAAAATTACTCCTGGGAAGTTCGGGTACTTGAGCTTCATCGCTATCGCTGCTGGCATCGGCGGAAGCGCCATCACCGAGCTTGGGAGTGCGCTCGGACTGAATCCGCTCAGAATTTTCGGCCAGCCGCTCCATCAAAGTCTTTTTGCGTGGTTCGTCAGGGTCGCGTTTCTTCAGTTCAATCGTTTTCAATTTCTTTTCAGGCAGGAAACCAAGACCGGGCAAATCGGCCAGCGAACCCCAGCCTGTAATAAAGAACTGCTGAATTACACTATAAGTGCTGCTCGTAACCCAGTAAATAACTGGCCCAACCGGGAATTGCAGGGCGGTAAAACCAAAAATAAGCGGTGTCCACTGCATAATGCCATTAATACGACGCTGCTGTTCATCCGCGCCACCACCGCGAGGGATGGTCATACGGGTAGTCATGAACTGAAGAATTATCATGAGAACCGGCAGGATGAAAAGTGGGTCGGGCTGAGTCAAATCCTGAAACCACAAAATGCCTTTATTAAGGTCGGCAGCCTGGTCAGCCAGTACTTTGGCCTGGGGCGAAAAAATATTCCAGGCGTGCTGGGCATAGCTCATTAATGGGTCAATTTTACCAGCAACGCTACTTACCGCGCCATAGACCGCAAAGAAGATTGGAATTTGAATGGCAATAGGCAAACAACCCGCCGCCGGGTTCACATTGTATTCGCGGTACAGGGCCATTACTTCTTGTTGTTTTTGGGTGGATTTTTCGGTGCTGAGACGCTGACCGGGTTTGGTTTCGTAACGTTTATTTATTTCTTTAATAAGAGGCTGCAACTGCTGCATGGCGCGGTTGCTGCGGACGCTTTTCAAAGTCAAGGGCAATAGCAGGGTTCGGACGGCAACCGTAAATAAAATAATACCAATGGCAGTATTACCGCCAGCTATCTGTGCAAAGACTCGTATAATGCCCGCCATGCCCTGGACAATACTATTCCATATATCTCCCACTAATCTGCCTCCTTATGTTAGTTTCTAGTTCCGAGTTTCTAGTTAGTGAAGTAATTAACTGGAAATCAGAAACCCGGAACTAGAAACTTTTTGTTGCTAGGGAACGGGGTCAAAGCCGCCCGGATGAAAGGGTTGGCATTTGGCGATTCGCTTGATTGCCATCCAGCCACCTTTGAACGCGCCGTACTTATCAATTGCCTCATAGCCGTAGTGGGAGCAGCTTGGATAAAAACGGCAAGTATTATCCGGCAATAACCGGGAAAAAGTCAGTTGATACAGCTTTATTAGACCTAAAAATGGATACTTCATACTTCTTTTAGATGTGTTTTAATTCAAAACTCAAAATTTGCCCCACAGTGGGTGGTCTTCGACCAAAATTCAAAATTATTGAAAAAGCCGCGCCCGTCGGAGCAGTGTTTCGACAGTACGGTCTATCTCCCAAAAATCGGTCTCATCGGTTAGAACAGTACGCGCAATCCAGACCAAATCGTAGCCAGACTTCATGTAGGGAAGGCGAACGCGCACCGACTCGCGTATCATCCGCTTAATCCGATTACGGCTGTGAGCTTTGCCCATCCGCTTGCCAACCGAGAAGCCGGAACGAGTAATATCCAAATTGTTAGGCGCAGCCACCAGTACCATTAGCGGGTGCGCCCAGCTATTACCTCTGGCGCGCACCTGCTGAAACTGCCTGCCCTCGGTTAGCCGATTAATCCGTTTCATTTCAGGTTTTTAACTTCAAACTCGAAGCCAGCCAGAGTGGGCTTCTGGAATATATTATATAACAGACTACAAAAATAAGATACCGCTAACGCTACAAATATCAGCAGGTAAATCCATTGGCGAAGCAATGTCTTACAAACAGCCGAACTTAGGCGGGAGGTAACTTTAATTAATGTATTCGTCTCTTAGCTTTACGCAACAGGTCGCGCTTAAGTTACGCCTGATACAAAAAAAAGCGAGCGATTGGCTCGCTTCTAAAAACTAACGTGGCTCGCGCTGTTCGTGGCTTACCGTCAACTTCCAGCGGCCCTTGCGACGACGAGCGGCCAGTACCGCCCGACCGTTCTTATCGGCCATGCGGGACAGAAAGCCGTGCTTGCGGCGGCGCGGTATGCGCTTTGGTTGCCAGGTTCGTTTGACCATGGTTCTCTCTTCACCCCCCAATAATCGTTAACATTACAATTCCTTTAAACCTTGTGCATTATACCTATTCTGAGGCTTCCCGTCAAACGGCTCGTTAGCCAACACAGGGCGGTGGCAAAGTCCCAAATTCGTAGGACATTGCTCCGCCAATGGATTTTTCCCATGTCACGAAAATCGAGGGCGCAGCCCCTCCTACACGGTAAAACCCGACTTTGCAACCGCCCTGCCAAACCGGGGTGAATGCAAACTTATTTGACCTTCAATTTTACTGGCTAATAACTAAATCAAACCAGAGCCGCCTCTACCTCTCGTGTAATATCATCAAGTTGAACCGCAGTGGTGGAAACAAGGTAGCTGCCTTCAGCTACCTGTCTGGCTATTATACTCAAGTTGTTAAGCGCCTCTAGCACCTGCTCGTTAGAAGTCAACTGTTGAGTAGTAGTAATTTTAATTACTTGAGTTATTTGATTGGTCTGCTCGGCCACTGAATGTATTGAGTTTGCCTGTTGCTCAGATTGTTGGGTAACGTTTCGTAACATTTCGATTATTGCCCCGGCTTCTCTGGCAGCTTGCTCCAGGTCTAATGCTTTTTGATTGCCATTTTGGGCAGAATGCAAAGCCACCTGTGTATCGTCCTCGATTGACCTAACAAGGTTAGCGACCTCCTGGCTGGCAGTATTAGCCCGATTTGCTAAATCGCGTACTTGATAAGCGATTACTCTAAACCGCTCACCACTATCACCAGCGCCCGCCGCTTCGATAGCAGCGTTCAAAGATAAAATATGAGTCTCGTGTGAGATTGAATTTAATAGCTCAAGAATGAGCGACATCCTGGCCGTTTTTGAGCTTAAATTATACATATTCTCAACTAGCTGTTTATAAAGTTCTGCCACTTCCCGACTTATTTCTCTGGTGCTAACCACTACTTCAAGTCCCCGGTTACTTTGAAGGGCTGCCAGATGAGTAGTTTGTTCAATCTCATTACTATTCAAGGCTACTAGCTGGGCCGCCTGATTAACCTGCTGGGCCAAATCTGCTATGTTATTAGCGGTTACAGCCAGTTCTTTAACCGATTGATTCACCTGGCTTAATGCTGCCGCCTGTTCTTCACTACCACTGGCTTGCTGATGGGCGGTACTTCTTAGTTCTTCAGTCATGACCATTACTTTGGTTTTAACAGCACTACTGACCTGTTGGCGCATCTTATGAGCCAGCGCCAGATTATCGGTCATTTGATTGAAAGAGGTAGCTAATTCACCTATTTCATCGTGCGAAGAAACTTCCAGTCGTTGACTCAGGTCGCCATTGGCAATACTCATAGCCACCTTCCGCGCCTGGGAAATCGGTTTGCTAACCAGTTGAACTACCCAACCAACTGTTCCAAAGAATAAAGCTATCATTGCAAAGGCAAAAAATAAAATGAAAAGCGTAATCTGGCTAAAAGTGGCATTGGCTTCCTTTTCAGTGGCCTGTGCCTCAGCTTGTTGTAAACTCACCAGATTATCCAGATTAGCAATTAGATTACGCCCGTTATTTTGGTCGAGTAACTCAACTCCCTTCTCAAGGCTCTGGGGGTTATGAAGTTCGGCCCACTGATAAATCTGGTCGTATTCGTTAACAAAGTTTTGCCAGTATGTGGGGAAGCTTTTTGAAGCATCCCTGGCCTGAGAAGTAAGGGGCAAAGCCGTATAACGCTGCCAGTTTTCTAAAGCCTGCACTCTTTTACTGCGAGAGTTATCAATATTGGTCTTGATAAGGGTCGGGCTAGATTCTAGTAGCGCCTGACGACCGGCTATACGCGCCTCCAATATAAGTGCTTTGGTCTGAGCAAGTTGATAGATTGCTACCAGGTCTTTATGCTCAACTGACTCTAACAAAGTGTTGATTTGTCCCGCCCCCCAGATACCCGCGAGTGCCAGCATTAAGACAAAAGGTATGTTTACTACTGCGACTAGAAAAAATTTGTAGCGGATTTTAAGATTATTAAACCACTTCATTGTGTCCCAATCCCTTCCAACAAAGGTAAATCTAAGTACAGCTACTTGCAAGTAGGGTGCTGAATTAGCAGCTATTATTTCCACACCTTATTTGCAGGGAGTTGTACTAAGTAGTGATTACATTGCACGGTTTGGCGAACGATAGCCTGCTATTGCGGGCAAGCCGGGTTAGTTTAGTAAGGTCACTGCCTGATTTAATGCGTTTTTCGAGCTGATTTAAGCCTTTTTAATATTTGAGGCTTTTATGAAAAGCTCTTTCTTCTGACAATTATTACACAGTAGCATTAAGGAAAGCATTACAATTTTTTCTTAATGCCCATATTATTAAAATAGTGGCCTGAAATTTGCAATCTAAGGTGTTTTGAGGTAAGCTATAACTAAGCTTGGCGGGCCACAGACAAGGCCAAATGGCTTAAAATTCCAAAGGAACGAACGAAGGAGGCTATAGAGCATGGCGAATGGCAAATCCGTAAAAGCGCTTCGCAACGCCGTAGAAGGTGAACATTTAGCGGCGAACGCGCTGGCGGTAGCGGTCGGAAAGACCAACAACTCGGCTTTGCAGCAGTTGCTTGGTCAGATTCGAAACGGACATGAATCGAATGCCGATGAGCTTGGCAAGCGTTTGGTTGAATTGGGCGCAAAGTACCCAATTCCGGGCTTGCGCGACCAACTAAAGAAGGGCTGGGAATCGGTGGTATCATCCAAGAGTACCAACGATGCCTTAAAAATATTGCACAAAAAAGAGCGCGAAGCGCTGGTAAATTACAAAGATTTGCTCAAAAAGGTCGGCGACGAGCAGAGTATGAATATTTTGCTCCGCAATATGGCCGGGACGACTGAGAACGTGATAAAATTGCGCGAAACCCTCAGCGAGATGCAGGCCAAGAAAAACAAAGGCAAGGGCAAGATTCTGGGTATTCCCTGGTTGATGTGGTTGCTGGCAATTCTGGGTGGCGCAGGTTATGCGGCCTACCAGCAGTTGTACAAACAAGAGCCAGCCAACCCGGTTACGCCATCGAGCAGCAATTCGTAGCGCATGAACTCAGCCAGTTTTGCCTTTTTTAGAAATGGGCTGGCTAAAGCTGTGGTAAGGTCGGCGCTCGAAAATAGATGAACGCCGACCTTTTTAATCACGTTATATCTCATAAAATTTTCCGGGAAAATTTTATGAGATATAACGAAACTTTTTCTTTTATAGTTCTAAATTTTTCCGCAGAAAAATTTAGAACTATAAAAATCTTCTGCTTTATATTTTGTTTTGGGAAATTTTTTGCAAAAAATTTCCCAAAACGAAATATAAAGCAAGTAGTTTAGAAGGAGACAGGACTATAGAATCGAATGAGTTAGCCCGCACTATTGTAGATATAGCCGAAGAGAAAAAAGCCAGCAATATTGTCTTGCTGGATATTCGGAACGTATCCTATATTGCGGATTATTTTGTGATATGTAGTGGGAATAGTGAGCGACAGGTGAAAGCAATTGCTCACGACATTGAAGAAACGCTGGATAGACAAGAAATCAGCCCAAATTCAAAAGAGGGTTTGGATCAGGGACGCTGGGCGCTTCTGGACTATGGGGATGTAATTGTCCATGTCTTTGCCCCGGCTGAACGCGACTACTATCGTCTGGAAAAATTATGGTCGAATGCCCAAACCGTTTTAGTAGTCCAGTAGAGCCTGAGTAGGTGCAAAGTGAGTTCTAAACCAAACAGCCATTTAATTAGGGGAATGGTAATCGGCAGTGTCTGTGGAGTTGTGGTGGGTGCATTAGCTACCACCATTGCCGGACGAGCCATCGTGAATTTTATCGGCAGAATATGGGATAAACTGACTGGCCGCCAGGAAGGGGTAGACTTTCGCTGGCTTTTACAGTAGCACACAGACAACTCTGTCTGCGGGCCTGTTTAATCTGTTCGGTCTCTGCGCCTCTAACGCCCGCGATTAATCCGGGCGGCGATAATTCGTGAGGCAAAATACATGGCATCCTCAACATCAGCCGCATCCGAGAAATAGCTCACGCTGCGGGCAATTTCCTGGGGATGTTTGCCCTGGGTATATTGGTAGAGTACGTAGCTGAACCGCTCAAAGATACGTTCGCGCCCTCGGAAGTGGCGGCGCATTCCCTCGTGAATCATTTGCGGAAATTGGGCTGCTTCCGCCATCACCGGCCTGACCCTTTCGCCCTGCTCCAATCCTCGCAAGCAGCGCTTTACCTCTTCGACAGTGTACTTCTTTATACGGGCCGGGTGTACATACCCAGTGCGGTAGCGGTTGGCGTTACCCCGGTTAGCCCCAAACAGGCCACTAGCCGGTTCAGCCTGACGCTGCCATCTGTTTTGGTAGTGCGAATCCGCACTAAAAAACTTTCTTAAACTAAAATCTATTTGACGCAAAAGCTGACTAAAATTCTTCAGCACTTCTGATTATTCCTCCGTTTCATACAGCTACAAATTACAATGCTGCATAAATCGGGCCGAGCTTGTTACCGAAAATGAATTTTTGGTAATTTTTGTTTGCAACTTTAAGACCCATCTTGTAGAGTGCAATTTTTTGCCTCTAATACTGATTTAGTTTGACCTTTCAAACCACTATCAGAAAATGGGATTAACCGAGCTACAAACAAAAAGCCTACCCGACGCACGCACGCAAACTGCTGATAGCCGGATAAGCTCTCCTACACGCCTACGAGGTTAGCTGAAGGGTTCGGGCCAGGAGAGCTACGAGAGCTTGCCCTACGCTGCGACCCACAATTTAGCAGAATATATACACAACTTTTTGTGTACGGTTGGGTTTGATTTATCAAATCCCTACGGTGCTAAATCCAGGTCAGGAGCGATTCACCCCAATTGGCTGCAAAAGTGTTATCATTTAGAATGAACTACTTTTGCCTGGTTCCCCCGTTCTCTGTCATCGAGATTTGGCGGTAATGACTATGTTGTCTACTGAAAACCGTTCCAGTATTATTTTCAAAGTACAGAGGATTGCACCATTGTTTGTTACAACCTTCCCTGCCTATTCATGATAAACCTATTTTTGGATAAGTCAACTGTTCAAATGGCCTAAAAAACAAGCTTAATGATTTGTTCACCTTCTCTGTTTAACTCCTTGAAAAATTTTAGCTAAAATTTTTCAAGGAGTTAAACAGAGAAGGTCACGGATTAGCATTGACAGAAGTTAAGGCAGTAGCTTAGGATGTTCGTATAAATGGAACTCTGTTTCAAGCTACGGAACACCCACAAGGAGAAAATAATTATGGCAAATTTGATTAACGGGCCACTCAAGGCGGTCACGGTAGTGACAAATTCGTGGGAGCAAAGCTGCCGCTTTTATGGCGAGGCGCTGGGATATAATTTGCTGGGCGAAGGTGAGCTATCGGCGACCCAAAAAGCCGCCTTTGGCGAAAAACTGGGGCGCTATACGCTATGGGGCTACGATAGCGGGTCGGTGGTACGGGTGCTGGAACTAAAAGACCCAAATGCCCGCCCGATTCGTGAAGGAGCGCGACCCTATGATAGCGGCATGGCGGTCATTGAGGGCGGCACGCCCGATATTGGAGCGGCTTACGAACGGGTGTTACGCTGCCGCTTCGGGGCAATTTCTGCCCCAAAAACTTTTTATGTGGAAGGGCCAGAGCCGTTAGGAAAAGTTTTGATGAAAAGTGCCGCCTTTATCGGGCCAGCCGGAGAGCAAATTTTTGTCACTGAAATCACCAGCCGCACCGGGGGAGTTTCGCTACTCAAGGAGAAAGCAGTCGAAGGCATTAATGCGCCGGGAAATATCGCCTTTTGTCTGGTTAACCGCCAACCGATTGAGCAATTCTGGGGGCCACTGGTAGGATTGCGCCCGGTAAACGATTTGCCCGTAGAAGACCCAAATGCGGCGGAAATTATGGGCGGGCCAGCCGGAATGAGCTTTGATATGCTGCTGATGGGCTTTGGGATGGAGCGCATTGGCATGGAATTTCATATATATGGCCCGCACAACGCTGGTTATGAATACCGAACCTACCCAACCAGCTTTGACAAAACCGGGCTGGCAATGGCAAGTTGGCCCACGGCGGACGTTGCGGCGGCAGCAGCCCAACTTGAGGCGATGGGCCATGTCTTAATCAGCCGGGTTGGTTTGCCCTTGCGCGGAAATCCCGAACCGAAGGCGGCGGTCTTTCGCGGGCCATTGGGCGAAATTATAGAATTGATGAGTGAGGATTGACAACTGATGATTAAGAAGTAGCTTTTGAAAATTTTGGCAAAATTTTCAAAAGCTAAAAGAGAAACGGATTTACTACCTTTAACTGAACCTGTTATAATAGCAAATCAAGCTAGATAGCCTGGGAAAGACCCACGCAAAAAAGCGCATCCGGGATACACAATAATTAAAGAAAGGCACGGGCGGTGCAGGAAGTTAGAGGCACACTGGTATGAATATCAAACAAACGTCCAAAAAGCAAATTCGACACCTCTTCTTACAGAGTTTGCGGCTGGCTGCCCGCCCCCGATTGCGCTACCGTACCAGCGCACCTGATACGGCCCAATTGCCCCGCAAGTTGCTTTTAATCCGGCCCGACCACCTGGGCGATGTACTGATGACTACTCCGGCTATTTCGCTTTTGCGCCAAGCATTACCCAATACCGAAATTACGGCCCTGGTCGGCCCGTGGGGGGCTGGTTCGCTCCAGAATAACCCCGACCTAAACAAAATAGTGCGCTGCGATTTCCCCGGTTTTAGCCGCGAACCAAAAGCCAATCTGTTTGCGCCCTATCTTTACGCCTTGCAGCAGTCCCGCGAATTGCGGCGGCATGGCTACGATGCCGTGATTAATTTCCGCTACGATTTCTGGTGGGGCGCACTGCTGACTTATCTGGCGGACATTCCAGTGCGGGTTGGTTACGATTGGCCTGAAGCGCGCCCCTTCCAGACCCACTGTTTGCCGCTCTACGCCAAGCCGGGTAATATCGAAAGTACCGAAGGCTTGCCCGGCACGCCCTATCTAACTGGCTTTGGTCAGCCACCGCAGCACGCTACCGCCATGAATTTAGCATTGGCCCGCTTTGCCCTGCAACAATATGGCATCGGCCCGGACAAATATCAACTGGATGAGCAAACCGTCCGGCTAAAATATTATCCTCAAGCCGAGGAGCAACGTTATGTCAACTTGACACTGGCAGAATGGGGTATCGAACGCAATGATAAAGTGGTCGCGATTCATCCTGGTAGCGGCGCGACGATTAAACTCTGGACAGTTGAAGGTTTCGCGGCGGTTGCCGATACCCTGGCCCAAAGCTACGGCGCAAAAGTAATTCTGGTAGGCGGCGAAGGCGAAAAAACGCTGCTCAAGAATATTGTAAAGACCTGCCAGACCGAGCCGCTACGCTGGGAAACCAGCGCTGGGCTAGGGCGACTGGCGGCGCTCTTCGCCCGATGCAATCTGGTGTTGGGGCTGGATAGCGGCCCATTACACCTGGCGGTAGCGGTTGGCACGCCAACTATTCATCTATTTGGCCCAACCGACCCGGCTTTGTTCGGCCCCTGGGGAGACCCGGCCCGCCACCGCGTCATTCGTACCGAAATTGACCTGCCCTGCTGTCCGTGCGGCGTTCTCGATTTCGAGCGAGTTTGCTGGCGTGGCGGCTACTGTATGCGAACGATTAACGTCAGCCAGGTACTACAGGTTGCCGAAGAATTATTATAGAGAGGAAGGAGAAAATATGCCAACATCAGCTTCTTCTAACTCAGATTTGCTCGTTCTATTAGTCAGGCACGCCGAGCGCGAATACTATAGCACCTTGCAAGATTGGCAGCAACCCATCACGCCCAAAGGCTTGCGCTCGGCGCATAGTCTGGGCGAAAAATTGCGGCACGAATTGATAAATCGAAATGGCCCGCCGCCCGACGGACAGGAAAATCCAGCTATTTCAATCATTTTTTGCAGCCCATTTTTGCGCTGCAAACAAACCACCGATGTTCTAGCAAGTTATTTAAGTCCCAAAGCCGGTATTCACAGTGCCGAGGCACTTTCGCTCACGCCCGACGAAGAAGCTCTAGTAGCAGTGCGCTGGACACTCAAAGTATTGTCCTCGAACCTGGAAGCAGGCACTATCATACTGGTAGGCCACGAGCCAGAACTAGCCGCCATCAGCCAGCGCCTCTGCGGAACCAGCCTCATCTTGAAAAAAGCTGAAGCCGCTGCGCTGGAACTGGAAGCCAAAAACGGACTATGGCAGGTCGGCAGCGCCCGCTTGCTGTGGCGCATAAAGGGCAAATAATTCGTAAAAATAAACCGCCAAGACGCAAAGAACGCCAAGAAATCTAAGAATGTATTTTCTTGGCGTTCTTTGCGTCTTGGCGGTTTTTCTTAATTTATCTCCGTGCTTCTCCGTACCTCCGTGGTGAATTTCCTTCTTCTGCTTACAATTTATCCTCGTTCATGTAACGGGCGTTAGTGCCGTTGATGCGGCGAAATTCGGCGGCGGCTTTTGGGCCGATGGGTTGAGCCAGCGTTTGCGCCCGTTCCAGAATTTCGGCTTCGTTTAGGGTTTGGATACGTCCCGCTTCGTAAATTATTTGTCCATCTACTACAACCGTCGAAACTTCGTCGCCGCGTGCGCTATAGACCAGATTAGGAACAATATTTCGCATCGGTTCGGTGAAAAGCGGCAGCATCGTTGGCTTGCGTAAATCCACCAGAATAAAATCGGCTTGCTTACCCACTTCGAGCGAACCAATCTGGTCGCCTAGCCCAATCGCCCGCGCCCCTTCAATGGTCGCCATCCGTAATACTTTCCAGGCGGGCATTATTTCCGGGTTGACGTAGAGGATTTTGTTAAACAAGGCGGTCAGCTTCATTTCGTTGAAAATGTTGTGGCAATTGTTGCCGGGAGCCTGATCCGAGCCGAGTGCGACGTTTCCGCCTGCCTCCTGAAAAATGTGCGCGGGCGGTACCAGGCCGTCAATAATGCCGATAGAGCCAGAGCAAAGTATCATCGAAGCACCCCGTCGTGCCACCAGTGCCGCTTCTTCTTCGTCCGCATCGGTCAGGTGAACCGCGATTAAATTTTCGTCCAGGTAGCCGATTTCGTCCAGCCATTCAATCGGGCGCTTGCCGTAGCGTATGGTAATCTGGGCAGTTTCACGTTCGCCTTGCTGAGTGTGCATGTGAATTTTGGTCTGGCGCTCTAAAGCCAGGCGGCGCACCTTCAAGAGCATTTCCTCACTGACAAAATCCGGCCCTTGCGGGCCAAACAGCACCGTAATCCGTCCGTTCGCGCCGCCGTGCCACTGCTCGAACACCGCCAGATTCTCGCCCAGCGTCTCGTTGCCGTAGCTGGCATCAAATTCGTAAAGTTCGCCCGGATTATAGACCCGCCGCACTGCTTCCCGCACCGTTACGGTCACACGCCCGCGCACCCCAACCTTTTCAATGAAACGGCAAACCGCGTCCATGCCGTTGCCATAGTCGCCAAAAGTGGTAGTTCCGGCCCGAATGCCCTCGATAATGGCAAGCTGGCTGCCCGCTTCCAGCGCCGCCGCCTCTTCTTCCAGTGCCGCCGAAAAGGGACTGAGGCCATACATCATCCAGTGATTAGTATCCTGAGCCAGCCCACGCAATAGGCCAAGATGGGTGTGCATATGAGCATCAATCAGGCCGGGCAGCACGACATGATGCGAAGCATCGAGAGTGCGCTCCGCCGTAAAAGCCGCCATTACTTCGGTTTGCGGCCCTACCGCCACGATTTTTCCTCGGTCTACTGCCATAGCACTATCGAGGCGGTAGCCCACACCCGCGCCTTCCAGGGTGTAAAAATGCGGCCCGCTCACCAACAAATCAACTCGTTGCATTCTCTTGGCCTTTCTTTCAAAACTATAGGAAAAAGCGCTCTCAATCGCTATCACTAATAGCACCGTCAGTCAGTTTTGTCAATCTATAAAACTAAAGGTTATGTAAAGTTGAGAGATAGAAAAAAGGGGCGAAAAATGTTAAGATAGGGTATAACGACAATTTACCAACAATAAATAAGGATTAGGAGAAACAAAGATGTTACCTGAACTGGAAGCGACCCAAAACATGTTGAAATATGTACATCATCAGGCCAAAAGTCAGCTAGAGGGATTGGACGAAACTGGCTTGAACTGGGTGCCGGAAGGAGTGGAGGCAGTTAACTCGATTTATGGGCTGGCGCTGCATATTGCTTCGAGCCAGGTCACTTTTGCTTCGATGCTGGCAGGAGAAAAATTCAGGCTGGAGATACCAGAACTGGAAAAAGGTAGCGATGCGTTAAAGCTGCACGGCACTTCACCAGACCGGGCCAGGGATTTGCTGCGGCAAGCCGCCCAGATAACCAACCAGGTGTTCGAGCAACTGACCGAAGAACGCTTGGCGGCGGAAACGACTTTGCCGGGCGGTGGCAAGAGCAATAATCACGGCTGGGTGGTACTGATGGTATCGCACGCTGCCGAACACGAAGGACACATGGCCCTGACTCGCCAGCTTTATCAGAGCCAGTTGCAAACGGCCTAAAGTCCTAAATCTATTCTTCAAAGGCAAAATAAACGATGAAAGTAACAGCAGAAGACTTAGCAAATATAGTTATTCGCCGGGCCACCAGAGAAGATGTAAAAGAAACTGTCTGGCTGCTGGCAGACGATGTGCTGGGGCAACAACGCGAACGCTACGAAACACCTTTACCTCAAAGTTATTATGCTGCCTTTGAAGAAATCGAGCAGGATAGCCATAACGAACTGGTGGTGGCAGAGTTAGCCGGGGAAGTGATTGGCACGCTGCAATTGACCCTTATTCCTTATCTAACTTATCAGGGTGGCAAACGGGCGCAAATCGAGGCGGTGCGCGTGGCTGAAGCCTACCGAAGTAAGGGGGTAGGCTACCAATTTTTTGAATGGGCTATTACGCGCGCCCGTGAAAAAGGATGTCATATGGTACAGCTTACTACCAACAAAAACCGGGATGACGCACAGCGTTTCTATGACCGCCTCGGTTTTGTCGCTACCCATGAAGGAATGAAACTAGACCTGAAAAAGTCGGTTTAAGCGTTTACACCATAAACAGGTAGGGGTTTGATTAATCAAACCCAATGGGCTTAATTTATCAAACAGGTTTTGCGAAGGACGGCGGAATGAAAAAAATTGCAATAGGCTTGCAGAAGGGCGGAACGGGTAAAACTACCACGACTCTTTGCCTGGGGCGGGGACTGGCTGACCGAGGACGGCGGGTGCTGCTTATTGATATGGACCCGCAGGCCAATTTGACGACGGCAGCGGGCTTCGATCCGGCCACGCTGGAAGGGCCATCGGTCTACGAATGTCTGACCAAAGCGGAAGTAGCGTTGAGCGAAGCGATTTATGAGACTGATTATGGCTTTGATGTTGTACCGGCTACAATTGCTCTTTCACTGGCGGAAAAAGATTTGCTACAGGCCATGAACCGTGACCGCAAGTTGCATCGCAAGCTGAACGAGATGGAAAAACAGAGCCGCCAGAATCCGCGTCTGGCTTATGATTATGTGCTGATTGATTGTCCGCCCAGCCTGGGAATATTGACCGTGAACGCGCTGGCGGCGGCAGATTACGTTTTAGTGCCGTTACAGGCCCAACAGTTCGCCGCTTACGGGCTTAATTATTTTCTGGACACCATGAACGAGGTACGAGCCGAATTTAATGAGCAACTGAGTCTGCTAGGAGTAGTACTGACCATGTACAACTCGCGCACAAAGGTGAGCCAGGATGTAGCGGCGGAAATGCGCGAGGCGTTGCATGAAAGAGTATTTGACACTTACATTCGTAACGCAACCGTTTTGGGAGAAGTAGCCACACGGGGGCCAGTACAGGTCTATTCCCCCCGTAGCGAAGCCGCCAGCGAATATAATAAACTGGCG